>CAUZBD010000103.1:0-7207 GCA_963577795.1 Planctomycetota bacterium
GAGTGACCTCCCACCGAGTGAAACACTGGATCGCGGTGGCGATGGTTCGCACACCGGCAACCCCCACGTCCGCGCAGCGGTGGCCCGCGGCGAAAAGCAGCATGTGGCCTGGGCCTCGGAGCAGGAGGGTCGGGGGCGGGGCTTCGGGTACACCGGGGGTCACTTTCATCAGAATTGGGGTGACGACAACGTGCGGAAACTCATCCTCAACGCGATCACCTGGACCGCCGGGGCGGAAGTTCCCCCAGACGGCATCTCCTCCGATTCGCTCAGTAAAGAAGATCTCCGAGGTCTGCTCCCCAACCCCCCCGAACCAAAACCAGACGCCGGTGCTTCAGCATCGCCGCCTCTGAAGAAACCGCCCCCTGCAAAACCGGAGGCACCACAGACCTCCGTCACGGATCGACTCGATGTGCATCCCGATCTTGAAGTCTCGCTTTTCGCTTCCAATCCGCTCCTTGGGAGTCCTGCAAACATCGACATCGATCATCGTGGAAGGATATGGGTTTGCGAGGTGATGAACTATCGCGGCAAACGTAACAGCCGTCCCGAAGGCGATCGCATCCTCATCCTCGAAGATACCGACCACGATGGACAGGCCGATGTGCGTAAAGTTTTTTATCAGGGACGCGACATCAATTCGCCACACGGAGTTTGCGTATTGGACAACCGCGTTATCGTTTCGGCCGGTGAAAATGTTTTCGTTCTCACCGACACCGACCGAGACGATAAGGCGGACCAGAAGGAAGTCCTGTTCACCGGCATCGGCGGTTGGCAGCACGATCATGGCATCCACGCTTTTTTTTTCGGACCTGATGGTCGTCTGTATTTCAATTTCGGCAACGCCGGAATGCAACTCAAAGACCGCGATGGCAACATCTGCGTTGATCTCGCCGGGAACGAGGTGGCGGATCGCCGCGATCCCTATCAGCAGGGTATGGTCTTTCGCTGCGATCTCGATGGATCGAATTTAGAAACGCTCGCTTGGAACTTTCGTAACAACTGGATGGTCGTGCCCGATAGTTTTGGCACACTCTGGCAATCCGACAATGACGATGATGGAAATTATGGGGTGCGGATCAATTACGTGATGGAATTCGGCAACTATGGCTATCGGGAGGAAAAAACCGGTGCCGGATGGCATATCGTGCGGACCAATCGAAGCGGTAACCGCCAGGACAAACACTGGCACCAAAACGATCCCGGGGTCGTGCCAAACTTGCTGTATACCGGCGCTGGCTCACCAACGGGAATCACCATCTACGAGGGTCGACTTTTACCGTCGGCGGTTCAGGACCAGATGATCCACTGCGATGCCGGTCCCCGCGTAGTGCGGGCCTATCCGGTAAAGCCCAGCGGGGCGGGATACGAAGCTGAAATGATCGACCTCCTTCGTGGTGATCGCGATGCGTCTTTCCGCCCGGCCGACGTCGCCGTTGCTCCTGATGGTTCGCTGTTTGTTGCCGATTGGCATGACCCGGGCGTGGGCGGGCATCAGGCGGCCGATCTTCCGAGCGGACGGATTTTCAGGCTGCTGCCCCGTGGTACGGCGAAAAGCTACCGCGCACCCACCTTCGATTTGGGGACGCCGGAGGGGGCAGCCGACGCGCTGATGAATCCGAACAACGCAGTTCGTTTTTTGGCCTACCGTCGTCTCCAAGAATTAGGCAAAGAAGCCGAACCGGCGCTGCGAACCCTCTGGCAAAGCAAAAATCCCCGGCACCGCGCGCGTGCCCTGTGGCTGCTCACATCCATTCCGCTAGTCGGCGATGAAATCCTCGCAGAGGCGCTCGCAGATGAAAATCCAGACCTCCGCATCACGGCTCTCCGGGCCGCCCGGCGGGATGGCCGCGACATGCTGCCGATCCTCCGAGAAAAAATAACGGATCCCAGCCCGCAGGTACGCCGCGAGTGCCTTTTGGCGCTGCGGCAGCATCCGGCCCCCGAGGCTGCCGATCTCTGGGCAGCACTGGCCCTTGTGCACGATGGAAAAGACCGCTGGTATCTCGAGGCGCTCGGCATCGCGGCCGATGGCCAGTGGAATCGCTTTTTTGATGCTTGGCTCCAAAAGATTGGCGACGATTGGCGACTGCCTGCTGGACGGGATATCATCTGGCGAAGCCGCGCCGATGCAGCCCTGCCGCTTTTAGCAGCGTTGATTAAGACATCCCCCCCCGAAGAACATCTCCGTTACTTCCGTGCTTTCGATTTCCATACGCAAAACCCTCAAATGAAACAGCGGGCGCTTGAAAGTCTTCTGCAAAAATGAGTATCTGTTTTTTGCTGCCGTCTCCTAAAATCCGAGCACGGGTTGCCCTTTTCTGTCTATCGATCCTTTTATCCGGGATGTGGTCAAACGCAGAACCGGCCGGGGATGCATTTCCACTGGCTGATCGTTCGATTGCAGAAACCCTCCTGCGGCTTCCCGACTTCGATCTACAGAGTCGACCCGATCTGCTCCAAAGCCTCGACCGCTATCTCCGGTCTAACCTAGGCACCACCCGCTACTTCCAACTGGTACGGCAGTTTGAGCTGCAGGATCGGAGCGATGAACTTTTGGATCTTGCACTCAACCGCGTTGGCACCACGCCGGGAACATGGGCGGCAGAAACACTCGTTACGTTCGGCATGCGCAACCAGATCGAACAAGCGGTTTTAAGCACACAAACCGATCGATCCGTGGCGGCGGTCCGGGCGGTTGGGAGTGTGGGCGATGCCGATGCCCACACTTTTCTGACGCGGGCCCTCTTGGGGGCCGAGTTATCGCCCGAGACACTGACTGCAATCGCCACCGCCCTTGCCCGTCAACCGCAGGGTGAACAGTTTCTGGCCGAAACGGTCGCCGCGGAAAAACTTCCAGCGCAACTCTCCTTCACGGTAGCCAATCTATTGCACGTATCGCAGAATCCAGCGCACCGCGCGATTGCCGCACAGCACCTGCCACTGCCGAAAACAAAAAGCGGCAAACCGCTTCCCCCGCTGAAAGAATTAGTGAAACGCAGTGGCGATCCGGTGGCGGGACGTGCCCTCTTTTTTTCCAAAGCGCAGTGCGCAACGTGTCATCGGGTGACTGTAGAGGGGAAGTTTGTCGGTCCCGACCTTACTGAAATCGGTAGTAAACTTTCCAAACAGGTGCTCTATACTTCCATTTTAGATCCGAGCGCGGCAATCAGTCACAATTATGAAAATCATGAACTGGTGAACCTGGACGGGAAAATGGAGACGGGCATTCTGCTCAGTCGTAGCGAGGCGAAAATCGAGATCAAAAATGCCGAAGGAATCGTTCGCTCCTTTCCCGCCTCCGAAATAGAGAGCTTACGAAAACTGCCAATCTCGCTGATGCCTGCCGGAATCGAAAAACAGCTGACGGCCGAGGAACTGGTCGATTTAGTCGAATACCTACTGAGTCTTAAACAGCCTCGCTAGAGAGAAACCCCTAAAGTCCCCTCTCTTCCGTCGAGAATGATCGATCCTGGCGAGGCATTCGCAGGGGACGTAAAATGGAATTCAGAGGTAATGTCTTCTTATTCTCTTGATGATTACGAAATACACTATGCAACAAGCTCGTTTTTTTTTATGGGTCCTGCTCCTCGTCGCTACCGCAACGGTAGCCACAACGGTAGCCACCGAGACCAAGGACCTTCAGTCGAATGTGCGGTCTTTGACGCGCGCGTTGGCTGCAGACCGCTTGGCCGACCGTGACCGTGCAGAAAAGGAACTGCTTGCCCTCGGGCCGGCAGTACTCGATGTGCTTCCCGATGGCCAGGCCCGCTTACCCGCCGAAGCCAATCGACGACTGACCCGCATTCGCAGACAGCTTGAAGAACGAAAAGCGCGCGAAAGCGTGGAGGGTCGCCGCGTGAGTCTGCAGGCGTTGGCGCAACCGCTTTCGACACTCATTGCGCAGCTGGAATCACTTTCCGGAAATCGAATCGTGGATTACCGGGCGCTTCGCAGACAGCCGCAAACGGAAATACCAATCAGTGTCGATGTTAAAAATGTCACCTTCTGGGAGGCACTCGATCGTGTTCTCGGAGAAGCAGATATGGAAATCTACCCCTATGCGATCGATACGGGTCGTCGCCCTTTGCAGGGCATTGCCTTTATCGCACGTGATCCAACACGTCGATTGAGTGCTGGACCGATCGACTATGAGGGGGGGTTTCGTTTTGAAGCCATTCGAATCCGTGCGGAGCGCGATTATCGCAACGTGGATGCGAATGGACTGGCCGTCCACGTCGAAACACTCTGGGAACCACGTCTTAATCCGATCCATCTGGTACTGCTCCGCAATACGGTCACCGCAGTAGACAAGAAAGGGCGTTTGTTCATACGCAAAGGAAATGGGGAAAGTGAAATTGCAATCGACCGGACTGCCCCTGTATTTATTCTTCCCTTCGGGCTTTCCAGCGACGAAAGCCAATGGATTCAAACCTTGAGTGGGGAATTACAGTGTCTGTTACCGAGTGAAAGGGAAACCTTTCACTTTGAAAATCTCAGCGAGGGCCGAGTGCAACGCCTCCAGAAGGCCCGAGCGGTCGTTACGCTCCAAAGCGTCCACGCAGGCAAAGAAGAATGGGTGATCGCAATCAGCGTCCGACTTGAAGATGCCGAAAAAGCGCTCGAATCGCATCGAACCGGCTGGATGCAACGCAACGCCGTCTACCTGGAAGATGCAACTGGAGCTCGAGTCGCCCCCCTGCAAATCGAACAGACTGCAGAGGGCAAAAATGTTTTTGGTTTTGCCTTCCACTTTAAGCCTCCCAAAAAAATTGACGACTATGCGCTGATTTATACCATCCCCACCACATTCATCACGCGGCGGATACCTTTTCGACTCGAAGGGCTAAAGCTCCCCTGACCGCTTCTCGCCTCGTGTTGTCTGGGGTATCCTGACGGCAGCCGATCCATTGTGCGAACAGAGCAGTCCCCACAACTCCTTCCATCAAAAAGGCAGTGCCATGGCCGATTTTCATCAACAGGGACCGATTACGACACTCCACGATCTTGGCTCGATCGGTCAGGATCATTTGGAATCGATGCTGCGGGAGGCCACTGTCGATTATCGACTCGGCTTGATTCTTCCTGTAACCGCATCCGATATGCGGGCGGTTCCTTTTGAAAATATCGTTCGCGAGTTGTGCGGCGCCGATTACATTGAACATGTGATTGTTGTCCTCGGGATTGCACCTGAGGTGGCCGATTACCAGGAGGCAAAGGAAAAATTAGCGCCGCTGGGTGCGAAAGCGGAAGTGCTGTGGACCGATGGGGAGCGGCTTCAAAATCTTTACGAAGAATTGATTGCCAGCGGCTTCAACCTCGCGGTGCCGGGAAAAGGACGAAGTGTCTGGACCGCGTTCGGCTATTTAATGGCAGACCCCTCGCTCAAAGCCTACATGCTGCACGATTGTGATATCGTGACCTACAGTCGTGAACTGCTTGCCAGACTATGCCTACCCATGGCACATCGCAGTCTTGATTTTGAATTTTGCAAAGCGTTTTATGCCCGACGCACGAATCGACTGCATGGACGTACCGTACGGTTGCTCGTTTGGCCACTGCTGCGGAGCCTGATTACGATTCTCGGACCCGATCCGTTTTTGACTTACCTCTCAAGTTTTCGCTATCCACTCTCTGGCGAATTTGCAGTTTCGGCAGGACTTGCCCGGTCGAATCGAATCCCCAGCGATTGGGGACTAGAAGTGGGTACGCTTGCCGAAGTCTTCCGCAATACCTCGACCAAGCGCGTATGCCAGGTCGACATTACCTCCGAATACGAACACAAACACCAAGACCTTTCGCTCGAGGATCCTTCAAAGGGTCTCATGCGAATGGGAACCGATATTTTGACCTCGATATTTCGCACGCTGGCCAGTCGGGGTACGGTTCTCTCGGAGGGGCATTTCGTCTCGCTTCGCTCAGCTTATCTCCGTGCTGCGCAGGATGCGATTCGGCAATACCATGCCGATGCCCTGATCAACGGACTGCAGTTTGATCGCCATGCAGAAGAGATGGCAATCGAGGGCTTTGCTGACCAGATCGTGCTGGCAGGTACGGCCTTCCGCGAAGACCCCGCAGGGGGTGAGTCGATTCCGAACTGGACGCGGGTCCTCGCTGCATTTCCTGATTTTCCTGAAAGATTGCGGGGAGCGGCGGCAGCCGATGCCCTGCAATGGAATGCAGCAGCACTGGAAGAAAAGATCTAAGTCGTCGGTCATCGGGCCAATCGGCTATTTCTCCTTTTCGTAGGCCTCCCGCTCAGCCTACCGATTTCGGTCGGGAAGTTCGCCTAGACAGAGTTTTCCACAGACGTATGATAATGGGCCGACGATCAAAAAGTTCGGTCCTGTGAGCTCGTCTCTCTTTCTGGAAACTCAACATAAAAAGGTGTAAACGATGCCACGCGGAAAAACCTATGAGAACGCTTCGGCCGCCATCGGGAATACTCCCATGATTCGCATTAACCATTTGTTGCCTGACAATTCGGCAACTGTGTTTGCGAAGTGTGAATTTTTCCAGCCGCTCAACAGCGTCAAGGACCGTATCGGTGTAGCAATGATCGAAGCCGCTGAGCGCGATGGTTTGATTGGCCCGGATACACACATTATCGAACCGACGAGTGGCAACACAGGCATCTCCCTGGCTTTTGTCTGCGCAGCGAAGGACTACCGATTGACACTTGTCATGCCCGAGTCGATGTCGGTTGAGCGAAGAACTCTTTTGAGAGCTCTGGGGGCAAATCTTGTACTCACTCCAGCGGCCGTCGGCATGCCTGGTGCCATGGAAAAAGCGGAAGAACTTGTCGCTCAAGAGGGAAGCGGATGGATGCCCCAGCAGTTCAGTAACCCCGCGAACCCCGCAATCCACGAAACCACCACTGGACCAGAAATCTGGGAAGACTCGGGAGAACAGATTGACGCCATCGTCGCAGGCGTTGGCACAGGTGGTACGATTACTGGAACTGCCCGCTTTCTCAAAAGCAAGAATCCGGATTTCAAAGCAATTGCAGTGGAACCCAAAACATCGCCAGTCATCAGTGGTGGCCAACCGGGCAAACACCGGATCCAGGGAATCGGGGCAGGATTTATTCCCGACAACCTTGATACCTCGCTCATCGACGATGTCATTACGGTGGATGACGAAGAGGCCTTCGCCTGGGCACAACGCCTCGCCAAAGAGGAGGGAATCATGGCGGGTATCAGTAGCG
>CAUZBD010000104.1:0-7195 GCA_963577795.1 Planctomycetota bacterium
AGAAATCTCCAACTTCTCAAGGGCGACCTCGGGTCACTGCTATCTTTCGATCAAAGATGAGGACGCACAGATTGGTGCGATTCTCTGGAAGAGCACTGCAGACAGGCTGGATGTTAAGCTGGCCGACGGCATGGCAGTCGTCTGTCAGGGGGCACTCGACGTCTATCCTCCGCGGGGCGCGTATCAGCTTGTGATCAAGAAAGTCGTTCTGCGCGGTGAGGGGAATTTGCAGCGACTCCTGCGTCAAAGACGAGAAAAGCTGGCTGCAGAAGGATTGTTTGATAAAGAACGCAAGCGACCGCTCCCGCGCTTTCCGCGCAGTATTGCCGTGGTGACGAGTCCGACCGGCGCCGCGATCCAGGATTTTTTAAAAGTCCTCAAGCGTCGATGGCAGCAGGTTTCGGTTGTGGTGGTGCCGGTCCGGGTTCAGGGTGAAAGAGCCGCCGGCGAAATTGCACGGGGGATTGCGGCGGTGCCTCACTTGGGGCGCAGTGTGGATGTGGTTGTCGTGGGTCGAGGTGGCGGTTCGTTAGAGGATCTCTGGGCATTCAATGAGGAGGAAGTCGTCCGGGCGATTGCAGTCTCTCCAATTCCCGTCGTTTCCGCAGTCGGCCACGAGATTGATGTGAGTCTTTCGGACCTCGTTGCGGATGTGCGTGCGTTGACTCCAAGCGAGGCCGCCGAGTTGGTCGTCCCCGATCAAGCAGAACTTGCAGAACACCTCGTGAGCTTAATGCGACGGCTCCAGGGTGGGCTTCGGGGACGTGCCGCAGCATCTCGACTGCAGCTCGAGGCAATTGCGGCAATGCCCGTTTTCCGTAAACCCTTTGAAAACGTTCAAAGGCTCGGTCGTCGTCTTGATGAGTTGGATCGTCGCAGTCACCTTGCCGGCCTTACTCTTCTTAAACTGCAGCAGCAACGCCTTGCTGGGCTTGGCGATCGTCTGCAGTCGCTCAATCCGCGTGCGGTCCTTGATCGAGGCTACACGTTGACACAGCGGATGACCGATGGCAAGTTGATTAATTCCGGCGGGCAACTACAGCCGGGCGATCAGTTGACAACACAGTTTGCAACTGGCCGAGCAACGAGTCGAGTGGAAAAGATAGACACAGAAAGTTAAGAAGAAGAAAGATTTATTGTGGCAAAAAAGAAAAAAAGTGAGAAGGCGCCCGCTCCGAGTTTTGAAGAAGCGCTCAGTCAACTAGAAGCCATCGTCCAGCATCTTGAGGAAGGGAATGTGGGACTTGCCGAATCGCTCAATCTTTACGAGCAGGGAGCAACACTCCTGAAGCAGGGGCATCAACTCCTGGCAGAAGCAGAGCGGCGGATCGAACAGGTGAGTGGCAGCGATGCCGATGGAAATCCTGTTTTGGAGCCGTTCTCCCGTTCCAGTCAAGGTGCGAAAAAGCGACCCTCCGGGCGAAAGGTCAGTACGAAGGCAGCGAAGGATTCAGGTGAAAAAACTGCACGCGACGAAGAGGCGGCGAGCGAGAGCGCGTTGTTCTGAGAGGAGGACATGGTTCGGGCTTGTATTTGAGCCGTCCCCTGTTCGGGGCCATGCTGCGCGTCTTTCCCCTTCCTTTCCGTCATTAAACGGTTAGAATAAAGGAGTTAGGTGATGTGTCGCGGTACGACCATGCCTCCGTGTTTTCGGCCCTCCTGGTGTCCGGTGTTCCATATTCCCTAGGGCATTTCCCATGGCAGTCTCTACGCCGATGGCTTTTGTTGAACACGCGCAACGTTTGCGCGAGGAAGTCAATCATGCACTGGCTGCTGAACTGAAGTTTTCAGATCGCTGCCCGTCGACGCTCAGCGAGGCGATGGCTTATGCGGGTTTAGGTCCGGGAAAGCGTTTACGGCCCATACTTGTGTTGCTCTCCGCAGAGGCCTGTGGAGGGAGTCGTGATGCGGCGATGCCCGCTGCGGTGGCGGTCGAAATGGTGCATGCCTATTCGCTGGTGCACGACGACTTGCCGGCGATGGATGACGACGACCTGCGGCGTGGTCGGTCGACATGTCACCACGCGTTTGACGAATCAACAGCCATTTTGGCAGGAGATGCCCTGCTCACGCGGGCTTTTGAACTTTTAGCCACGAAAGTTCGTCCTGCGGAGGTGGCCGCAAACTGTATCGCGACGCTTGCCGAGGCAGCGGGAGCCGAAGGGATGGTGGGAGGTCAGATGCAGGATCTTTTGGCAACCGCTTCCCAATCCGAAGGAAATGAGAGCACGCGCGAGAGACAACTCGAAGCGATCCATCGCAACAAAACAGGCGCCCTTTTTGTTGCTTCGTTACAGCTGGGTGGAATCGTCGCTTCGGCAACGGATGCCCAGCGAGCGGCGTTTGTGGCTTATGGAGAGAAGATTGGACTGGCATTTCAAATTGTCGACGATCTTTTGGATGTGGCTGGAAATGAAGGGCAGATGGGCAAGCGCGTCGGTAAAGATGATACCTTGGGCAAACTTACTTTTCCGGGGCTGCTGGGTGTTTCGGAAAGCAAAGCGCGTGCGAGCGCATTGATTCATGAAGGCTGCACGCATCTGGAAATTTTTGGTGCTCGCGGGACGTCCCTGCGAGAATTAGCCATGTACCTTGGAGAAAGGGATTCTTGATGGATCAGATTCTCTCTCGACTGGAGTCCCCGGAACAACTCCGAGCAATGAACAACGCCACCCTTGCGCAGTTGGCCGAAGAAATACGCACCACGCTTTGCAATTTACTTTCGCAGCGGGCAGCGCATTTTTCCTCGAATCTGGGAGTGGTGGAGTTGTGCCTGGCGCTGCATACCGCTTTTGATTTTTCCAGTGATCGTTTGATCTGGGATACAGGACATCAAATTTATCCGCACAAAATGATTACCGGGCGGTATCACGAGTTTGGGTCGATACGGACACGAGGGGGACTGATGGGGTACCCCAACCCACAGGAAAGTCCTTACGACTTGTTTATGACGGGGCATGCCGGCTGCAGCGTTTCAACGGTGTTTGGCCTGAGGAGTGGAGACTCGCTGTTGCGACCGGCAGAGGGACGACATGCGGTCGCCGTCATTGGAGACGGCGCGTTTCCCGCCGGGATTGTGTATGAGGCGATGAATAATGCGGGTGGGATGAAAGAAAAATTATTGGTTGTGCTCAATGACAATCGAATGTCGATTTGTCCGCGCGTCGGTGGGTTGGCCGATATGCTCGACAGGATGCGGATTGCGCGGTTTTATACGGGGATTAAAACAGGTCTGACCAGTGCCCTCGATAAAGTGCCTTTGATCGGTATTCCGATCGAGAAATTTTTAGGCAACTTCAAGGAGGCAATAAAAGCGGGATTGCATGGTGGAATGTTGTTTGAAGAACTTGGCTTCCGCTATGTGGGGCCGATCGATGGACACAACATTTCTCAAATGCGAAAGTATTTTGAGATGGTCAAGAATTTAGATGGGCCTGTTTTGTTGCATGTGGTCACAGAGAAAGGACATGGTTTCCGTCCTGCTGCCGAGAATCCGGTCTACTTCCACACACCGGCCCCCTTCACCTTGCAGGAGGAGGGATGGTCGCCTCGCGAACATACCTCGACGGTTTCGTATACGCATCTGGCAGCCGAGGCGATTCAGGAAGCAATGGATCGCCGCGCGGATGTGACTGTTCTGACAGCGGCTATGTGTCAAGGAAATCGTCTCGAAGCGATCCGTGATCGCTTTCCGGAACGCTTTTTTGATACAGGAATTTGTGAAGGGCACGCGGTGGCTTTTGCGGCTGGTCAGGCCAAGGCGGGTTTGCAGCCTGTTGTGGATATCTACAGTACCTTTTTACAGCGGAGCTACGATCAAATCTTTCAAGAAGTTGCGCTTCAGAATTTACCAGTCACTTTCATGCTTGATCGAGCGGGACTGACCGGTCCGGATGGCCCGACCCACCACGGTGTGTTTGATCTCGGCTATCTGCGGGTGTTCCCCAATATGACCGTGATGGCTCCGGGGGACGGAGATGATCTCAAGGCGATGGTTGAATTTTCGATTGCGCACGATGGCCCTGTCTCGATGCGCTATCCAAAAACAGCAGCAAAATATGTCAAGCATCTAGATCAATCCATCGAGCGGACGCCGATCGCCCTGGGCAAGGCAGAAGTTATTTCTGAGGGAAGTGACGGTACGATTCTTTGTTGCGGTACCTTGCTTAGCGAAGGAATGGAGGCGGCAGAAAAATTGAAAAAAACAGGCCTCAGTGTCGGTGTTATCAATGCCCGATTTGTAAAGCCACTCGATCAAGATTTGATACGGAAGATCGCGCAGGAGTCCGAATTTATTGTCACCGTCGAAGAGGCATCGTTGGTCGGCGGATTTGGGAGTGCAGTTTTAGAGTGCTTGAATCAGACGGAGTTTCCTCAGCCTCGGCTTACGCGACTCGGCATTCCAGACCGCTTTATCGAGCACGGCGATCGGCAGGAATTACTTGCCGATCTTGGTCTCGATGCGGCTGGAATTGCCAAAACGTGCCTTCAACTGGCGGAACATACGGAATCGATTGTGCCAAATTAGCACAGCAGGCTGGGTTCTAAGTCTGCAAGGGTTGAATAATTTTCCGTCCGCTCGCTTACAGGATGCCGATGATGTGCGGCAGGGGCAGTGAGAGAAAAGGCCTGGTGGGTGATGAATCGAACTGAACAAAAATGCGATCTCTTAAAAGTTCTTTTTTTAGGGCATGCAGAAAACCCTCTGGTCCGCGACACGGCAACGGCACTTCGTCCGGAGATACAGGCTGATGCGGAGGTCGTGCTTGAAGATTTTGATGGCTCGGCCGATCTTTCCGGGGTCGAAGCCGATTTGGCTGTTGTCTTCGGTGGCGATGGTTCTATTTTGCGAGCAGCACAACAGATGGGCGTTCGACAGTTTCCTGTTTTAGGTGTGAATCTGGGACGACTTGGTTTTCTCGCCGACTTAACTCCCGAGGAGCTTCCTGCGGTACTCCGTGAAATCCGTGCAGGAAAATTTGTTAGCGTTGAACATCTGATGTTTCAGTGTGAAGTGATCCGTGATGGTCAGGTGGTCGTGCACTCGCTTGGACTCAATGAGGCGGCGATCATGGCGGGGCCCCCCTTTGCCATTCTTGAGGTCGACCTGTATGTCGATAGTGAATGGGTGACTGCCTACAGTTGTGATGGTTTGATTATTAGTACGCCGATCGGTTCAACCGCGCACAGTCTTTCAGCCGGTGGGCCCATTTTACGGAAGGAAGTGCAGGCATTTGTGGTCACGCCTGTCGCCGCACATACGCTGACCGTTCGCCCGGTGGTCGATTCGGCGGATCGCGAGTACATCCTTCAGGTGGCGCACGGGCACCCCGAAACATCCTTGGTTGTCGATGGACAACTGCTTTCCCCCCTCAAGTTGGGTGATTCGGTGCGGGTTCGACGGGCCGAGCCAAAGTTCCAGTTGATTCAGGTCCCGGGACAATCGTATTATCAGACGCTCCGGAAGAAACTGGGTTGGGCCGGACGCCTCGGATCCGGAAAACACGAACCATAAGACAACGTTTTGTCCCATCGTAGGAGAGGCTGGGGACATGGCCCTGGGAAGGACCCCAAGAATGTCGATCCCCGCTTTGCCGTTGATCTATCGGCTGATTGTGGTCGCTTTGGTAGTTTTCCTGGAAGCTGCAATGGCGCCAGTCGTATCGGGTGCGACCCCTGCAGATGCCCCTGAAGCTGAAGCTGCCAGTGCAAAGCCGGATAATCCGCAGCAGTATTTGCTTCGCTATCGATTTGAGCCGGGGGATCACGTCCGTACGAAAGTCGTTCACCAGGCATCCGTACGGACCACGATTGAGGGGACGAGCCAGACGGCAAAGACGGTGAGTGTCTCGGTCAAAGTTTGGAAAGTCGTCGAAGTTGATCGGGAAGGACGAGTGACTTTTGAACATGCGGTCGAGTTTGTCGACATGAAAAATGATGTGACGGGTCGGGAAACAGTCAGCTACGACAGTCGTGAAGACGACGAGCCGCCTGCAGGTTTCGAGGATGTTGCTCGTCGCGTCGGCGTTCCCTTAACGCGTGTTGTCATGGACAAAACAGGTACACTGCATCAGCGGGAAGAGTTGGCCTCAGGGGCGACGGCCCCAACGCAGATGGTTCTTCCGCTGCCAGAAAAAAAAGTTATCATTGGCAGTACATGGAATTTTCCTGACGACGTGGTCATCAATTTACAAAACGGAGGTTCCCGGAAAATAAAATGTCGTCAGCATTTTGAATTGCTTGCCGTAGAGAATGGGATCGCAAAAATCAGCATTGCAACTCAGGTTCTCACACCCATCCGCGAATACCCAGAGATTCAGGCACAGTTGGTGCAACGTGAGTCGGAGGGTACCATTCAGTTTGATATGAAGGCTGGTCGAGTGATTGCTCAGCAGATCGATCTCGATCGACGGGTGACGGGTTACCCGAATGCAAAGAGCAGTATGCATTACCGGACTCGTTTCACAGAAACACTACTTCCTGATTCAAAGCGGACGGCACGTCGTAGGCAGAAGGCCAACTGACAAAAGATGGGCATGCCACAAGTCGGGGGCCATTTTCTTTCAACGCGTGCGTCCTAGGCGATCGTGTTCGTGCCCCCCCGTTTGCAGGTAAGGTTCCGAGCAAAAAGGGCCATTTACACCGGTCGTATGGAAAAAATGATTTTGCCGCCGTACTGAAGGCATAAACGTGGCCCGGCACTCTGGAGGCGGGCCACGTTTATGCCCTCTTTTGCCGATATCTATAGGTGGTTCCTTCGCTGCTGACAAACGGTAATGCTGACAAACGGTACTGCGAGGATGAGAAGCGCGTATGCGACGCATCATGGTTTTTCTTCTCTGTTCGGTTTTTTTCGCAACCGCAGGTTTCTTTCTCCTGCCTGCTGCGACTCAAGAATCGGTTGCGCAATTTGTCGCAAACGTTTTTAGGGCAAACCGTGCACCGGATTCCGATGGCGGTTGGCCACTTTTAGCGATCGACAGCGGTGCAGTTGGCAGCCGTGTAACCGATGTCACCGCGACAGTTGGTAAGCAGCAGTATGGCCGTTGGCGAACTGTGCATGGGGAGCCTGCCCCTGCCTTTCCGCTGGAGCACGCTTTGAGTTTTCAAATGTCATTGCCACGCATTTTAGGAAACTGGCCTCAAGTCTCGACGGGCATTAAGGAGGATGGGTTATTCGGTTACCGAGTCCCCT
>CAUZBD010000105.1:0-7178 GCA_963577795.1 Planctomycetota bacterium
GAAGCAGTCGCAAGAGCAATCTGGAGTGCCTGCGTGCCACTACGTCCGTGCCCTTGTGCAACGAGTGCACGGTAGAGTTGGTCAGCTAAAGCCAGGCCCGGTAGAGAGAGATTCATGCGACGAGCTTCTTCCAGGGCAATCCCCATGTCTTTGGCAAAGTGTTCCACAAAGAATCCCGGCTCAAAATCACCTCGCAGGATTCGGGGTGCTAAGTTTGTTAGCGACCAACTTCCAGCAGCTCCGGAAGCGATAGACTCGAGTACGGTTTGCAGATTGAGGCCTGCACGGTAAGCATACAACAAGGCTTCGCAGATACCCACCATGCCACTGGCAATGAGGGTTTGATTGACCATTTTGGTATGCTGGCCCATTCCCGGGCCTCCCTGATAAACAACGGTCTTCCCCAAAATTTGCCACAGGGGATGCAATTCGCGACATACCTGCTCGGGGCCCCCGAGCATAATCGAGAGTGTCCCCTCTCTGGCACCGATGTCGCCTCCAGAGACTGGGGCGTCGATAGTGGAAAGACCACCTTGTTCACCATGCTGGGCAATCTCGACCGCAAGCGTTGGTTCGCTCGTTGTCATGTCGATCAGAATGGTTCCCGCTCTCGCATTTTGGATTAATCCGGTTTCTCCAAGATAAACCGCACGCACGTCTGCCGGGTATCCAAGCATTGTAAAAACGATGTCCGAAGACTCCACGATTTGGGCCACAGTATCCGCCCAAACCGCGCCCTGCTTGCATACCGCCTCGGCTTTTGTGGCCGTACGCGTATGAACGGTCACAGGATACCCAGCCGAACACAGGTGACCACACATACTGCCACCCATCACGCCCAGGCCGATCCAACCAATACGGGTATGCTGCGAAGAAGGGCCCATTTACCAACGATCTTCCGGACGAGAAAAAATCTGACTCAGAAGAAAAGCTTGTCGCAGTGTCGCAGGGTTGGCCATCAGCGTCTGCAATTCCGCCGAGTCATCGGTCGGGAGTTGAATGATCCCTGGGGAACTTTGTTGCTCATTTTTTTTTACACCATCCATTTGATTACGCATCGGTGGAAAAGTAGCAGGATGGAAAACAGCATCCACCTTCTTCCCCTTGCCGCGTATTGGCTGAATCTGTTGCTGCCGTGGAGTCCGTTTTTCTCGCGTGGGCCTTTTTCGATTTGAGACACTTTGATTCAGGGCACTTTGCGATTCTGCGGGTGAATCGAGAACATCGGCCACGACAACCGATTCAGCGTGACTGGCGGTTCCCTTTTCGGTCTTGCTCGCTTCTCGTGTCTGTCCCAGGAACCGCTCAATCTCGTTGGCCAGTTCATTGGAAGCGGTCGGTGGAGTTTCTTTCCCCGGTTGCTCCTGTGGCGGACGTGCACCCCCTTTTCTGGCCTTATTGATCCCCCCTATGACCTGACTAATAACCCAGAAGATAACAAAAAGTACCGGTACAATTGCACCGAGCAAGTCCTGTAAGTCTGCCAGCAGTATCGGCATTCCAACACCCTATCCATTCAATTCGTTCGATTCAAAGAAGACTTCAGTGTAGAGGAATTTAGTCTTAGAGAAAAGCGAGAGGAATCATTACACGATTGTACGGGTGAGAAACGATTATTTTTTCCTTTGCTTGTGAGGTGAAGATGTATAATTCCAGTCAAGAAAGCAGACTGCGTGCATGTGGCCGTCGAGTGATTTGAGCAAAAAGTAAATCGTCATGTTTCGGTACTTTGTAGCAAAGAGCGACGAGGAAAAAAGTTATTTGCGCTATCCGTTTGCGCTCTGGATTGGTTGTCAGATTTTCCTGGCCTCTTTTTGTTTTGCCTCGGCTATAGCATCTTCTCCGACGGTCGAGATCGAAGTGATCCACGAAGGATCGCAGTCGCTCCTAGCACCACAGGAGTGGGCAGAGGTTTTAGGCAGAGCCGGCTTTGCACGGGTTTCGATCCGTGGACGGAGATCCGGAGATACACCGGGGGTGGAGAACGTAGGAAGTTCTCAAGTGCCGCGGTATCGCGTGACCGCTGTGTTGCGTAACGATAAAATTATTCTCCCACCTTCCGAGCAGTTTAATAAACGTGATTTAGGAAAGATCAAGGCCTGGATCGCCAAACTGCAAAAGGGTGCCCTCGGCGCACCGGGCAATCTGCAGGACCCCTTTGGATTATCGGCTACGCAACTGGATCTTTTGCGCAATCAGATGGCCGTTCACGTAGACGTAAATACAAAAGACAAGCAGCGCGATCAGGTTATCGATCGCCTGCTTGCCAACCAAAATTTTTCGGTTGCAATGGATGCCCGCATGCGACAAAAATCTGCCCAGGGGGGGGCCGTTTCTCAGGAGTTCGCAGGGCTGGCAACCGGTACAGCGTTAGCTGCGATCCTGCGGCCTGTTGGATTGGGTTTGCAGCCAGGTAGGGATAGGCCAACGTGGACGGTCATCACAAAAATGGCTGGCAAGGAGGTTTGGCCGGTGGGTTGGGATTCGGATCAGTCAGCAGTCCGCACGGTTCCTATTCTTGGAAAGCAGGTGGAAACGCAAGTCGTTACGCTCCCGCTGAATGATGCCTTGGCCCAACTCGCGGCAAGGATGGAGGTACCGCTACTTTTGGATTACCGAGAATTGGAAGTGGAAAAAATCGATCCAAAGGCTCCGGTGTCCATGCGTGCTGGTCGATTCCTTTACGCTGCTGTCATTCGACATCTATTGAGGCAACACCAACTCTCTTTTGCCGTCCGCCTTGATGATTCTGCACAGCCTTTTCTTTGGGTCTCGACGTACAACAGCCTGAAGGCTCGCTAAGTTCAGACCACCGTTGTTGTGGGTGTGATCTGGGCAAGGTGTTCTTTTAAAAATGTGACCAGATCACCGTGTTCCGGATCGGTCTTTTGTAGTCCTTCCCCATTACTAAACCTAAACTTGAAAGTATCGAGTGAACCGGCACTCAACTGCCGACTGTTTCCCAGACGCGCAATTCGACCGAGTGTGAATTGGCCGGAAGGACCGATAATCGATAACTCCAGTGCCTGTGGTCGCTTTGTATGCAATGTGGCCCATGGTTCTTTCTGACCCGGCACAAACAAGTGAACTACTTGTTGATTGTTCCAAATGAAATTTCCCTCAGGCGCAGTTTTCTCAAGCAATTGGTGAAGTTGCTCCAAGAGCATCGGTGGCCAGTCTCTTTTACGACCGAGTGGGAAGCCTTTTGAGGAAAAGTGCCACTTCTCTCCCAAAACCTTCCAGGGCATCACATCTTCAGGATGTTGTTCCTTTTTGTCGGCGATTTTTTTAAATCCTGCGATTGCCCGATCGAGCATTTCCCAGAATTCGGGATGATCGATCTCCCGCATTGAAAAGACCTGCAGTTCAACCTCTTGCCAGGGTCCGCGAAGATTTTTACATCGTACACGTTGGTCCGTACCGTAGATTGGTAAATCGTGCATGTCATTGAGTGGCGTCATGCCTACTTGTTCAACGAGTGTGTCGTGCTGAAACGTCCGCGAGGCGGTTCGAAATTTTAATTTGACAAGCCACGGTTCGCTGGTCATTGCATGAAAAAACCAACCGTGCGTTTTTTTGGGTGCGGCGATTTCAACCACACCTCGGTTGTTCCAATCGGTGTCTCGGAAACCACCTGCCCTTTCGATGTATTCGACGACACGGTCCACCACTTTTCCGTCCCAGTTACAAGGCTCTCCACTCCGCGCGACACGGGTCTTGGTATGCCAGCGATGACCATCAATTTCCCAGGGCATTTTTTGATTCTTGCCAACATCGGAAATGTCAATATCCCCACTCTGCGCTTTTGCTTCGGCGGCGAAGTTATAGACTTGACGTTTTTTATAAGGCCCCGCTTCAAGCACCGGCGCGAGTACCTCTCCCGTATGGCTGCGGGGTAGTCGTTTGTTTTTGACTGCTTTCTCACCATAGCGTGCAACTTGTTCGGGAGTCCCCCAAGTGACAACTTGCCCTCCGTCACTTCCTGCTTCAGGGCCAAGATCGATCACCCAGTCTGCCGATTTGATCACATCGAGGTTATGCTCGATCACGACAACTGAATTGCCAAGATCAACCAAACGGTGCAGGACTTCCAGCAGTTTGCGTAGATCTTCAAAGTGGAGGCCTGTCGTCGGTTCATCCAGCAGATAAAGTGTCTGTCCTGTATCGGGTCGGGAAAGTTCTGCCGCCAATTTAACCCGCTGTGCTTCGCCACCAGAGAGCGTTGGTGCAGCCTGCCCAAGTTGTAGATACCCGAGACCCACATCACAGAGCGTGTTAAGAATCCGTCGTATTTTTGGAATTTTGTCGAACAACTGTAAAGCATCTTCGCAAGGCATTTCTAAAACATCTGCAATATTGCAACCGTGGTATTCGACGCTCAACGTTTCTGGATTGTAGCGCTTTCCGTGGCACGTATCGCATTCGACCCAGATATCTGGAAGGAAGTGCATCTCAATAGCGAGTTGTCCGTTGCCATCACAATCGTCGCATCGACCGCCAGCGGCATTGAAGCTAAAGCGACGTGCGGTATAGCCTCGCACCTTGGCCTCGGGAAGTTGGGAGAAAAGGGTACGAATCAAATCAAATAGACCCGTATAGGTAGCCGGGTTTGAGGTCGGCGAGTTGCCCAATGGCCGCTGGTCGGCTCGAATGACCTTGTTGATGTGTTCGATCCCACGAATATCGTCGTGTGGTGCCGGGTTGGTTTGTGCGCGGTGAAGTCGTCTCGCGAGTGCGTTGTAGAGGATATCGTTGATAAGCGAACTCTTCCCACTGCCGCTGACGCCCGTTACGGCTGTCAGCGTTCCGAGTGGAATGGCAACATCCAGATTTTGTAGGTTATTGTGGCGGGCTCCCCGGATTTCAATTTGCTCGGAAAGTGGAATGGCCGGCTTCCGCACCGAGTGCTTTGTAGCGGGAGATTTTTTTAAATCCCCTTTTTTCTTTTGATGAGTCGAATGATTGGTAGTCAGCGTTCGGCGATTGGTCGGAATGGGAATCGCTTTTTTTCCGGAAAGGTAAGGTCCCGTGATCGATCCGCGTTTACGGCCCAGCGCAGTAGCAGTGCCCTGCGCAACAATGGTGCCCCCATGCCGCCCTGCACCAGGGCCAAAATCGAGGAGATGATCGGCTGCGGCCAGCACCTCTCGATCGTGTTCCACTAAGAGGAGTGTGTTGCCGAGGTCGCGCAGTTGGCGTAGAGCTGCAAGCAGACGACGATTGTCGCGAGGATGCAGTCCAATGGTCGGTTCATCGAGTACGTAGAGTACACCGCACAATCCGCTACCGACTTGACTGGCGAGTCGGATTCGCTGCGACTCGCCTCCAGAAAGGCTTGGGGCTGGCCGCGCAAGGGACAGATATTCAAGGCCCACATTACAGAGAAACTCCACACGGTTTGTAATTTCTCGCACGAGTTCGCCGGCAATTTTCATTTCGCGCGAATCAAGTTTCCATCCCTGCATTTCTTCGCGAAGCGTGCCGAGTGGCAGACGACAATAACCGGCAATCGTTTTTTCTCGAAACTGAACTGCCGAAGCATCATCACGGAGACGACTGCCACTGCATTGGCTGCATTCCACTTCGCTGAGAAGATGTTCCATCCGTCCCCGAAAGCGGGCTGAGAGTCGTGCAGCCTCATCGAGTGCCGGATAGAGCCCTTTGTACTGAAAACGAAAGAGTGGGGGAGGAGTTGTCTTGATCTGTTTGCGATCAGGGTGTACATCAAGCCACGTTTCACCAGTCCCATAAAGAACAGCGCGACGTGCGGCATGAGGCAATTCATCGAAGGGAAGATCCACAGGAAGGTCGAGTTGGTTGGCCAGTGCGTCGAGCATCCACTGGGAAATTTGTTGATCAACGGCCGGCCAAATCGCCACAGCTCCTTGGCGGAGAGAGAGTTTTCCGTCGCGGAGGAGAGCCGTAAGATTGGTACCTGTTTCAGTTCCTAAACCCTCGCATGATTCGCACCAACCGAGTGGACTATTGAAAGAGAAGTGATGGGGTCCGAGCGGTTCGAAACTACGACCGCATTGATCGCAGGCAAAGTGTTGACTGTGAGTTTCTACTTCCCAGCGTTCTTCATCTCGTTGCTGATCGACGACTGCGACACTTATCGTTCCTTCGCCGATTCCTAAGGCTGCTTCAACACTTTCGGCAACACGACTGCGGGTGTTGCCACGTAGAGTGACTCGATCGACAACGACCTCGACGGTGTGTTTTCGACGACGATCAATTTCGGGCGTCTCGTCGATGGAATACGTTTGACCGTCGATGCGCACGCGAACATAGCCACGGGAACGCACCTGATCCCAGAGGGCTTCATATTTTTCGCCGACCGAAATAGCCAGGGGTGCAAGCAGATAGAGTTGGGTCCCGCTTGGCTGAGCGACAATTCTTTCAATAATTTCATCTGCCGTCTGAGTTCCGATCACTACATCGCATGCGGGACAGTGCGGCGTGCCGATACGTGCGATAAGGATCCGCAGGTAATCGTAAATTTCCGTGACCGTACCGACGGTTGAGCGTGGAGTATGGCCCATGTGCCGCTGCTCAATCGCGATCGAGGGGGAGAGACCTTCGATTTGATCGAGTAATGGCTTTTGCATCTGGGCAACAAACTGACGCGCATAGCTACTTAGACTTTCGACATATCTTCGCTGCCCCTCGGCGTATATCGTATCCATCGCCAGCGAAGTTTTTCCGCTTCCGCTGACGCCACAGCAAACGGTCATCGCATCGCGAGGGATTCGGACGTCGATCCCTTTGAGATTGTGCTGCCGCGCTCCGCGAACGCGGATTTCTTGGGGTACACTCCTTCGTTTCCTTCGCGGTTTCTCGGGCGTACTTGCAGTATCCCGCTTCGAGAAAAATCGCTTGAGCGAGCGACCTGTATGGGAGTCGGGATGGCGGGCAATTGCTTCAGGAGTTCCAGCAGCCACGATCTGTCCACCTGCCGCTCCTCCCTCAGGACCTAAATCGATGACCCAATCGGCTGTTTTGATAACATCTAAATTGTGCTCGACAACAAGAACGGTGTTGCCGGCTGCCACAAAATTATCGAGGACCGAAAGGAGAATTTTGATATCAGCAAAGTGCAAGCCAGTTGTCGGTTCATCGAGCAGATAGAGGGTTTTCCCGGTACTCCGCTTGACTAATTCTCGGGCAAGTTTGATCCG
>CAUZBD010000106.1:0-7178 GCA_963577795.1 Planctomycetota bacterium
AGCAATTATTTCTGATGTTGTTAAAAATAAAGAAAAGGCTAAAAGCATTCGCCAGCTAAACCCACTTCTGGAGGAAAGTTTATCGTTTAATTTTTCACAACAAACGATCGATTGCAATGCGGCGGCAGTGCAAAAGAATTATGCTCCGTCATCAACCGGAGCAAAGCTTATAAACATTTACGAACAGGTTCTGCATTCCTCTCGGGACAAGATCGTTGCTCCTCTGTCGCACGGAGAAAACATTTTAGAGTCGTTCTTAAGCCTTGAAAGATTTCGCCCCATTCGCTCAATGTCATGAATAAACAATTGTGCCGCATTATTCGAGAAACGAGTCTTCCACAGGTGCCAGTGCCTACAGGTGAAACAGGAGACCTTCAGTTCCTCGAAAATATTCAAGCAGTCTTTTTTGACATCTATGGAACCCTTTTTATAAGTTCAAGCGGAGAGATTGGTGCCCTCCCGATGCCTGCTGAGTTGGCTCGGGAGTTGGACGCCACCGATGATGCACAGCTGCACGAGTTGCCTCTAGCGATCGGGAAAAAATTCATCGATTTGTATCCAAACAGTCCTCGACCATCGTCCACCTCAACGGCCGAAAAACATGCCACGACCCAATGCCACAACGAACAGGACTATCGGCAATGCGGCAATGACTTGATATCGGCGTTTCAAAACAAAGTTCGGAAAAGCCATGCAGCAAAACAACAGGAGGGAATACCATGGCCGGAAGTCGATGTTCGCGAAATCTGGGAAGAAATAATCAGCGAAAAATCTGCAGAATTAGGACCAGATATTTTTAGCCATATTGATCGTTGGGCTATTGAGTACGAGGTGAGAACCAATCCCGTTTGGCCAATGCCAAACGCCACCGATTGTATCGATCGCTTGGGATCGGCAAACTTAACACTCGGAATAATCAGCAATGCCCAATTTTATACCCCCCTGCTGTTTCCAGCCTTGATGAATAGGCAGCTTGAAGATTTGGAAATCTCTGCAGAGATGCAATACTATTCATACCGTGGCGGAAGATCCAAGCCGGATGTTTGGATGTTTGACCAGGCAGCTAAGTCGCTAGCCCAAAAAGGCATCACAACTCGACAAACACTTTATGTGGGTAACGATATGCTTAATGACATTCTGCCAGCTGCACAAGTCGGTTTTCGGACAGCACTTTGTGCGGCAGATCAACGGAGTCTGCGTTTGCGTAAAGATGATCCACGCGTATCTCAAACCGTTCCTGATATCGTCGTGACCAACTTAGAAGAGGTGACCGCTTGCGTTTTAAAATGATGAGTGGTGAGCAAAGCCGCATATTTGTTATTCACCGACTTCTTTGAAAGTAATTCAGATACCTTAGTGTTTTAGTACCCTTTTCCTAACGCATAAAAAATCATGTCAGCACATAATATTGGTTTTGTAGGCACTCGATTTTCCGGTATGGATGGCGTTTCTTTAGAAAGTGCCAAGTGGGCTCAAATATTATGGGATCATAGAAACGTAAGTTACTGGTACGCAGGCAAACTTGATCGGGATCCTTCCGTCAGCATGGAAATTCCTGAGGCCTACTTCTATGATCGTGAGAATCTGCTCATTAATGAACAGGTGTTTGGTGTGCGGACACGAACGCCGAGAATTACCAGAAAAATTTACGAATTGAGCGAATATTTAAAGGGAACTCTATATGACTTTGTCGAGAAGTTCGACATTGAGATCATGATCGTACAAAATGCGCTCTGTATCCCGATGCATATTCCACTGGGCCTTGCGATCACACACTTTATTGCAGAAACAGGCTTCCCCACGATTGCCCATCACCATGATTTCTATTGGGAGCGAAGTCGCTTTGCGGTCAATTCAGTCGAAGATATTTTACGCATGGCATTTCCGCCCTCCTTACCATCCATTCAACACGTAACGATCAATTCCTTCGCTCAGCATGATCTTTCGTGGCGAACTGGAGAGTCGTCTATCTTGGTTCCAAATGTGCTTGATTTTGAATTGGGTCCGCCTCCAGACGATGAATGGACGGCAGATATGCGAACAGAACTCGGTTTAGAGGCAGACGATATCCTGCTACTTCAACCGACGCGAGTGGTCCCGAGAAAGGGCATTGAACATTCGATATCTCTGGTCGCGCAATTAAAAAATCCCAAATGTAAACTCGTTGTCTCGCATGAGTCCGGAGATGAAGGCGACGAATATCTTACGGTACTTACGGAGTTGGCTGTCAATCAGGGCGTTGATTTACGATTTATTCATACGAGGGTCGGTGAACGTCGCAGGACTGATGACCAGGGACATAAAATCTATACACTCGGAGATGCATACGCGATCGCTGATTTTATAACGTACCCCAGCCTTTATGAGGGTTTTGGCAACGCGCTGCTCGAGGCCTTCTATTACCGAAAGCCAGTCTTGGTGAACCGTTATTCAATTTTCGTAGCGGATATAGAGCCTCGCGGGTTTGAAGTCATTAAAATGGACGGTTTTTTGACCCGCGATGTTGTAGACAGTGTCCGACTTGTCCTCGAAGACATCGATTATCGAGAGCGGATGGTCAGTCACAACTATGAGTTATGTAAAGCTTTTTTCAGCTACTCGGTTTTGAGGCGCAAGTTGCGAGCTTTAGTCACAAATTTTACAGGCATGGAAGATCTCTAATACACGCTTACGAGACTGCTAGAAAGAGTTGATAACACACATGTTTAGTAAATGGAAAGCCATTATTCTGAGATCAGTGATTGGAATGCTCTCGGTCAACTGGTGGAGCGAGGCAACCCTAATTTATGCACAAACAGATAAAACAGACGTGACGAATAACGAAAAAAGTTATTTTTTAGCCTACGTCTTTGTCTTATTCATCATCGCCCTCGGAGTGGCTATTGTTGCGCGGTCAGGGCGACGTGCAGAAAAGCAAAAAATGATTGAGAAGGAACTCGAATATCGATTAGAAAATCTGAGTGGCAAGTCGAGTGACCGCTGAACGAATTGTTCAGTTTGCCTGCGGTGCAGATTCAAAGTAGGCAGCAATCTGCTGCACGACGTACCGCTGTTCCTCATCGGTGAGTTCTGGAAAGATCGGTAAGGCAAGAGTCACAATGGCTGCCTTCTCTGTTTCTGGTAGGCTGCCGTTCGGATAGTCGAGGTCAGAAAAGCATGCCTGACGGTGCAGTGGCACTGGATAATAAATTTCTGTACCGACTTTAGCTTCCTTCAAATAGTTGCGGAGAGCATCACGGTGCCCTCCTGCTACGCGGATCACATACTGATTCCAAACGTGTCTCCCGACGATCTCTACTGTGGGCAATTCCAGACGGTCAGCGAGTCCGGCGGCACGGAAGAGCTGGTTATATTTCAGGGCATTTTTAATCCGCATTTCAGTCCACTTTTCCAAGTGGGGAAGCTTTACATTCAACACAGCCGCCTGGAGGCTGTCGAGTCGACTATTGATGCCGATGGCTTGATGGTAGTAACGTGGTCGCATGCCATGTACGCGCAAAAGTGAAAGGCGGTCTGCCCACCTTTCATCACTACTTGTCACCATTCCACCATCGCCGGGACCCCCGAGGTTTTTTGTGGGATAGAAACTAAAGCATCCCATATCACCTAAAGAACCTGCACGACGTCCTTGATACTCCGCCCCAAT
The DNA here is from genome assembly GCA_963577795.1 of Planctomycetota bacterium. Classification (GTDB taxonomy): domain Bacteria; phylum Planctomycetota; class Planctomycetia; order Pirellulales; family UBA7805; genus UBA7805. Next base: position 3,647 of record CAUZBD010000106.1, read on the forward strand.
GGCTTGGGCGGCATCTTCGATCAGCAATAAGTCATTTCCATGGGCAATATCGCAGAGCGTGTTCATATCAGCGCATTGGCCAAAAAGGTGCACTGGAATAATCGCCTTCGTTTTGTTGGTGATCCGTTGGGCAACATCGGTAGGGTCGATATTGAATGTTTTGGGTTCAATATCGGCAAAAACTATTTTTGCACCCACTCGTGTGACGGCGCTAGCAGTAGAAAAAAAGGTATAGCTAGGCACGATTACCTCATCGCCGACCCCAATGTCTGCGGCCATCAAGGCGAGCAGCAGAGCATCGCTGCCCGATGCACAACCTACGGCGAAATTTGAATTACAGAACGCAGCGATTCTCGATTCCAATGTTTTTACTTCGGGGCCGAGAACAAATTGTCCCGAGTCAAATACACTTGCAGTAGCGGCGTCGATTTCGGTCCGTAACGGAGCCATTTGTCTTTGGATATCGAACAGGGGAACCCCTGTGACCGGGGGACAGTATGTACTTCCCGTTGCGTATTTTAACCCATCGCTTATGGCAACTTCGTTGCTAATCGCCATCGTGGTATTCCCTTGTATCGAAGTCGAGAACTGTACCCGCCCGCAGATTGGAGGGCGTGATTTAGATTTTTCTATCAAGGTCGTCAAGGTCGAACTTGCCATAAGTCCGCAATCAGCCTTGGTGTCTTGCTGGTGACAGCAGTGCCACTGCGGGAGAATTTTTGGGAAGGCTGCTGTTCTATGTCCTTTTCCCGCAGGATACCCCCTCTGTGCGGTTGTCTGTGCTTGTTTACCTTGCTTCGACCAGTATATTTTGGTGAGGGATCTGCTGACCTCAACCCACCTACCATGTCGCCATGCCATTGCACCATCGCTTGAAATACGCCCGCTCGAAATACGGCCAGCCTCTGGTGGCCTTCCTGCTGATAATCCTGTTTCTAGGCGGCATCGCGAAGGCTGCAGATCCGCTGGATTGGCCGAATTGGCGAGGTCCACGGCAGAACAGGACATCCCCGGAAACCGGTTTACCCGATCGCTGGGATCCCAAGGGTGGCGCTGATAGTAACGTGCTCTGGAAGCGAGACGATTTAGGAAGTATCTCCACACCCATCGTTCTCAATGGAAAGCTCTATACGATCGCCCGTAGCGAACCTGGAACCCCACGAGAAGGGGAAAAAGTTGTTTGCGTTGACGCAGTCACGGGCGAAACACTGTGGGAAAATAAATTTAATGTTTACCTTTCCGATGTACCGGATACACGTGTCGGGTGGTCGAGTTGCGTTGCGGATCCAATAACAGGCAACATCTACGCGCTCGGCGTTTGTGGAATGTTCCAGTGCCTGGATGGTGAAACGGGAAAAACACTTTGGTCCCATTCACTCCATGAGGAATATGGTCTCTTGAGTACCTATGGGGGCCGTACAAATGTCCCCATCTTATTTGAGGATCTTGTCATTATCAGCGCGATCGTTATTGGCTGGGGTGATATGGCCAAGCCAGCACATCGTTTCCTTGCTTTTGACAAAAATACAGGCGAACTAGTTTGGTTTAAAGGCACGCGACTTTTACCTTACGATACGACCTACAGCACCCCGACTCTTTCTGTGCTTGATGGGCAAGCGACTCTCGTCTTTGGTTCAGGCGATGGGGCGATCTGGGCCCTACAGCCAAGAACGGGAAATCCGATCTGGAAATATCAGTTTTCACGACGCGGATTGAATGTTTCTCCACTGGTCGCTGAGGAAAAAGTTTTTGCCGCCCACGGTGAAGAAAATATTGACGATACAATGATGGGTGGACTGGTCAGCATCGATCCGTCAGGTGCTGGTGCTGAGGGATCCAGTGGCGAAAAAGATCTCACAAAGACGGGCACAATTTGGCGTAATAAAGAAGTTATGATCGGCAGGAGTTCCCCACTTTTAATTGATGGAGCGATTGTAGTGGTAGATGATCGCGCCACATTAATGGGGTTCGATGCCAAAACGGGAGAGCGGAAGTTCAAGAAAAAACTTGGAACTGTCATGCGGTCAACGCCTCTGTATGCAGATGGAAAGCTTTACCTTTGTACAGCGAATGGTCGTTGGTACACGCTTAAAATAGAGGGTGATAAAGTCAAGACTCTCTATAAGATGCGGTTGCCCGCGGGGGAGGGTTGCTATGGTTCCCCGATTGTTTCGCATGGCCGCCTTTATGTGCCGACGACTGAGCATCTTTACTGTCTGGCAGATTCAGCAAAGACATCTGGATCGAATGCGGAGACCCCCCTGCCTGTCGAATCTCCAATCGACGCAGATAGTGAAGCAAGTTATCTGCAGGTGGTCCCCGCGGAGGCGCTGATTCGACCAGGAGATAAAGTCACCTTCCGCGCCAGACTGTTCGATGAAAAGGGCCGTGTTTTGAGGCAGGTGCCGGCGGACTTCAGTGTGCAAGGGCCTGGAGAAATAAAGTCCGACGGTGTGTATACCGCGGCCGAGGGTGGTGCACACACAGCCAGCTTTGTGCGAGGTAAGGTTGGCTCCCTGGAGGGTACGGCCCGCGTTCGCGTTGTTCCCGATTTGCCCTGGACATTTGATTTCCAGGACAAAGCGGTCCCGATTACTTGGGTGGGTGCGCGCTACCGGCATCAGCCACGAGATGTCGATGGCGAACAAGTTATGGTGAAGGCATCGACTATTCCCAAGGGTGCGCGTTCGCGTGCATGGATGGGGCACCCAGACATGCACGACTATACAATCGAGGCAGATGTGCGTGGCGATGTCCAAAATAATAAACTGCCTGATATTGGTTTGATTGCACAGCGGTACACGCTGGATCTGATGGGTGCGTATCAGCAATTGCAGATTCGGTCCTGGGTGCCTGTGATGCGGATGGCGAAGAGTGTTGATTTCCCCTGGAGCCCCAATGTGTGGTACCGGATGAAATTTCGCGCAGAGATAGAAGATGCAGATGGGAAGCAGCGGGCTGTACTTCGTGGCAAGGTCTGGCCGCGCGATCAGGCGGAACCAGATGTGTGGACAATTGAGGCGATTGACGAATCCCCCAATCTTAATGGGAGTCCGGGGCTTTATGGTAACGCCAAAGATGCCGAACTTTATCTCGACAATATCAAGGTCTATGCGAACCAGTAGCGCGACACCAGATTGAAAAATATACCAACATGATTGCTATGGGATTCGCACTTCTACAACGAAGAGGATACAACAGGTCGATGAGAGAAGAAAAAAAACGCTTGTGTTTTGCAATCAGTTTTGTTTTTACCCTGATTGGATTTTCCGCAGCGTATGGGGACGAATCGCTCCCAGCCGATAAAGTTACCAAGGAATGGGCCCAATGGGGTGGCGACAGTCGCCGTAACAATACACCGGAAGGAAAGAATATTCCCTCCGCCTGGTCCCTGGGCGAATTCGCCGGCAATCCGGCGATCTGGCAACCGGAAACCGCAAAGAACATCAAGTGGGTCGCACGGCTCGGTTCGCAGACATACGGGAACGCAGTTGTCGCAAGCGATAAGGTCTATGTAGGCACAAACAACAGC
>CAUZBD010000107.1:0-7161 GCA_963577795.1 Planctomycetota bacterium
AATATCGCAAATAGTTTCTGCAAGTTCTTTGATCTGAATCTCTGTACCAGATCCAAGATTGACTGGTGCAGCATCATCATAGTGGAGTGTGGCTTTCACAATTCCATCTGCAGCGTCCGAGACATATAAAAATTCTCGTGAAGCAACCCCCGTCCCCCAGACTTCGATTGTTTTCTGCCCACGATCCATTGCTTCGCATACCTTTCGAATCAATGCAGGAATAACATGACTCGATTGCAGATCGAAGTTGTCGCCAGGGCCATACAAATTGACGGGAAAGAGTGTAATTGCATTCATTTCATATTGCTGTCGGTAAGCCTGCGACTGAACAAGCAACATTTTTTTTGCCAGACCGTAGGGTGCATTTGTTTCCTCGGGATAACCGTTCCAGAGATCGTCCTCACGAAAAGGAACAGGGGTAAACTTTGGATACGCACAGATTGATCCAATGGCTACAAATTTTTCTACTTCGAATCTTCTTGCCTGTTCAATCAACTCAATTCCCATCACGGCATTTTCATAAAAAAACCTTCCGGGATTCAGACGATTTGCTTCAATCCCCCCTACGACGGCAGCAAGGTGCACGACGATGTCGGGACAACTATCAGCCATTAACTGTTCAATCGCCTCTCGCTGACGCAAGTCATACGATTTACTCCGAGGGACAATGATAGACCGCGGGTGGTGAGGTTCGATTAGTCGACATACTTCACGCCCTAAAAAACCCGCGCCGCCCGTTACAACAACAGTCTTATCCTGCAGAAGATTCACCTCGAATTCCCTTTCGATAGATTTTCTTTATTCGTTGCTCAATGATCCCAAGCAATTTATTTAGCCGGTGAAATATTATTTTACATACTGGTTTTCGAATCACGCAGACTCTTTAAATGTGAGTTGGTAAAGCCGCTGATAAAGTTCACATCGCGAGGCCAACTGATCATGGGTGCCTAAATCAACTATTCTTCCCTCATTCATTACCATAATTCGATCGGCTAATGACAGAGTCGACAATCGATGCGTAATCATGATTGTCGTTCGATCTTTCGTGAATTTCTGTAGTGCATTGTGAATGAGTTGTTCGCTCTCAGGATCGATTTGACTTGTCGCTTCATCTAAGATCATGATCTGCGGGTTCCGAAGTATGGCTCGTGCTAGCGAAATGCGTTGTCGCTGCCCTCCTGAAAGACGACCACCTGATTCACCGACATTTGTGTCATAGCCATGATCCAGTTTGTCCATGATAAAACCATGTGCATGGGCTTTTTTTGCAGCGTTCATCACGTCTTCATCAGATGCCCTGGAAGACCCGTAACGAATATTATTCATCACTGTGTCATCAAAAAGTATTGTCTGTTGTGTTACTATCCCGATCTTCCGCCGCAGGTCTTGAATGCTGAGATCTCGAAGTGTCTCGTCTCCCAACAATACCTGACCCTCGATGGGATCAAAAAATCGAGGTACCATGTTTGCTAGAGTCGTCTTTCCACATCCATTAGGACCGACGATCGCTAGGGTTTCTCCACACTCAATTTTCAAATTAATGTCTCGAAGCACCAGTTCTTTTTCATTGTAGTAAAAGTTGACATGATCAAAAATAATTGGCTTACATACATCCTTGACCGCAATAGCATTTTCTATCTCAACGATGGATGGTTCTCGATCAAGTAAGGGATAAATACGGTCGGCTGCAGCAGCGCCAGCCTGAGCCTGATTAAGAAATCCCGATAACTTTCTCAGCGGATCGCTCGCACCAATTAAAAAACCATAGAAAAGCAGCAGGGACGCCAAATTTAAAGGCCTTGCCGTCATCGCCATCCCAAATAAATGAGTTTCCTGATTAAGAACCAGATAGCCTCCAGCAAGTATTGAAATACAGATGACACAGATTCCTAAAACTTCATCGCTAAATTTCGTAAGCCCATGATAAAACATGATCTTCATGGACTTCCGATAGACCTCGCGAGTAGTCCGGCGAAAACGGTTATTTTCGTGCCGTTCCATGGTATAGGCTTTAACTGCATAAATGCCGCTGAATGATTGAAGGAGCCGACGAAATAGCTGGCTCGACTCTTCCATCGACCGACGGTTTGCCCGTTTGATCGACTTCGCGAGTGTGTAGGTAAAAAACAGAGCAAGGGGAGCTACCATGAACGAAAAGAGCATCAACTGCCAACTTACCCATAACGCCCCAGCCAAACAGACGATGGCTTTAAGTGGCTCTCTTAAGGCACGGCCAAAAAGGAAGGCGATTGCACCACCGATCCTGGCAATATCTCCCGTAAACCGACTCATCAAATCGCCGGTGCGATCCTTATTAAAAACACCGAGCCCCATTTTCATCGTATGCTGAAATACCTGATTACGTAGTTCAAGCGTTGTCATCTCTGAAAAACGCTGGACCAACATCATATTGGCAACCAGAAAGATATCTTTCACAATCGTGCCTATGACAAGAAACAAAGTAATCATTACCAGGGTCTGAAAAGCATCATCCGGAAGATACCGTTCGATGTAAGGCTGTATGTTTTCCGTGGTGGATACGACTTTCTCTTCCGCCTGACGGCGAATGCCGAGATGGTCCATTTCATTTTTGATAGCGATACGATCTTTTTTAGTCTCTGCAACGGCTAGCTTTTTCTCGAGATCTTTTAGCTTCGCATCAATCTCCTTGCATGTATTCTTACTCTCTGTAATACGCTCCCGGGCCCAATCGTGCATCGATTTATTCTGGATCACGACTTCAACAAACGGGTAGACGGCCCCGATGTTTGCACCCCAGAAAAAGGCGACCACAATGGAGGATAAAATAATGCCAATGATCGTAAATCGTTGGCGGAGTGCCTGCTTAATGGCACGCCCAAGATTCTTCATAGTCCGAAATCCCGTAAGCCGTTAATTGATAGCATGCTGATTGGCATTAAGAGAGTGGAAACGCTACAGATATCGACAATTCGAGTCAACGTGATTCCTCACCGCTAGATTGAGCAACTTGCACAATAGCGGTTGTAGGTCTCAAGCACGGGAAGCGTGATCCAAATTTCGATACAGCCAGATAAAGCAGGAGTTGATATCATTGCTACCATTCAACACAAACTCGAAACAATTGTGATTATTTGGATTTCAATTACTCTCGATTTGCTGTTGTTTGCAGATATTCTTTATGTAAACTACCGCGCTCTCTAATGGCAATTTTAGCGCTAGCCAGGCTTCTTTCGATGCTTATTGATCAGTTCAACACCACGCTCTCAGGTGGTGCGGCAGTTGCTGCACGGCGATTGCATCATGCCCTGCTTGATAGCGGTATTTCGAGTAGGTTTTGCTACCGCGCCCCGAATGGTCAGGTAAAAACCGAAGACACTTCCTATCAGCCCATGAATCCGCGGTGGAAGAGATCTCGTAATCTCTTGAAGTGGTCAAAATCTCGGTTGCGTAAAATGCAGTTAAAACGCGCCCTCAAAGGCAGACCTGCGGGCCTGGAGATGTTTAGTTCGCCCCAAGTTTATCCTGTGACTTCGTACAAGGACATCGGGCTGAAATCCGACATAATCCATCTGCATTGGGTTGCAAAACTTATAGATTACACCTCTTTTTTCGCGTCAGTGCCTGACGAGTTTCCAATCGTTTGGACACTACATGACATGAATCCATTTACCGGTGGGTGCCATTATGCGGGTGACTGTATGCGTTTTGAAAAGGAGTGCTCGCATTGTCCACAACTAGGAACATCTGGCATGCACGACCTCTCCTGGGATTTCTTTCATGAAAAACGAGAGGCTCTAGCAGACAAAAATATTCACATTGTATCACCGAGTCATTGGCTAGAAACAGTCGCGCGACAAAGCACAATTTTTCGCAACGCACGAAGCTTTCGTACCATCCATAATGGATTAGATACCAATATATTTCATCCACATGACAAGAAATATTCGCGATCTAAATTAGGCTTAAACAGTGACAAGATTATTATTGGATTCGGAGCAGAATCACTGAAAAATTATCGAAAAGGATTTCAGCACTTGTTGCGCGCTTTTTCAAATTTAAAAACAAAGGATAATGTCGCCGCGTTGACCTTCGGGAATGGAAACTTGGAAGATATAGATATTGAGGTTATTTCAACTGGATTTGTCAGGGATCCACACAAGCAATCGCTTATTTATTCGGCTGCAGATCTTTTTGTTATGCCTTCACTAGAAGACAATCTTCCGCAAACAGGTATCGAAGCAATGGCATGTGGAACTCCAGTTGTTGCCTTCGCCTCGGGCGGAGTGCCCGAATACGTACACCACGGGGAAACAGGCCTACTAGCAAGGACTGGAAATACTGCTGAGTTGACCGCGCAGATTGATTGGCTTGTAGCTCATCAAACAGAACGACGTCTGATGGGAAAAAATGGTCGGAAATTCGTGATTGAACACTTTGACCACCACAAGCAAGCCGCTAAGTATGTCAGAGTCTACAGAGAGCTACTTTCAGACAAGCAAAAGTTAACGCATCAAGCTGCTTGACTGCCGGAAATCGTCGGTTTTACGGCCTCCACAAATAGGGAATCTGGTTTTCGTATCTGTTCGTCGCCGACCGCATCAAGTTCATATCGATTGAATGAGGGAATTTGGCTGGTTGTAGCCGTACAAGCCTTCGCCTGACAAAAACCAACCTCAGTCAACAAATGACACAAGGTCACCCTATCGTACATCCACCGATGAACTTCACCAGATTGCCGAAAGTATCCCTCTCGCAAAGCGTGGTATCCTCTTTTTCCATCTACCGCTGTGAGGAGTGTTAACGCTACCAGCCGACGTAGCTTATCAATTTTTTGTGGAAATTGGCAAAGTCGATGCCATAGAGTCTTCCGATTGGGCGAACCACTCCTCTTGGAAAATAATTCGTAACCCACTCGGGACTCTACAAATCCTTTATTCGATAAATGATCAGAGTTGACAAATTCCCTCATCGCACCCCCTGAGCGATTGCGAACCATCTGATCGATGAGTTCCACACGCATCCAATGCAAATTATTGAGATCATCGGTTTCTTCAGCCTGTTTCAAGGATGCAAGATAGGCACGCGCAATACCCTCAAGATCAGGGACCACCACGCGCAGGATACCTCCGGGTTTTAACACGCGAAAGCAATCAGAAAGAAAAGAACGGGCATTTTTATCCGTCAGGTGCTCAAGGAGATGCGAATGGTAAATTACATCACAAGCCGCCTTATCGAAAGGTAAGCCTCGGCGCAAGTCATGTCGCATGACACCGGGTACACCGGAAACGAGGTCGAGATTGACCCAGTCTCGGTGAAAATGTCTTCCGCATCCAACATTGACCATTTGCATCTCTCTCATTTAGTACATATACGATTTTTTTTCAACACTTTTTTAACTCAAATTGTGGTTGCATCGGTCTTTAGAGAAGCCTACTATCGGCCTGAGCAATAGAAGTATTCACAAGCATTGCTAGCACTCCTGTTTCGGGTCACCATTCTGTGGCTATACAAACACCCGTCGGTTTTCTGATATTCAACAGACCCGATACAACGGAGCGGGTCTTTCAGGCTATCGCTCGTGCCAAGCCAATAGAACTATTGGTCGTCTGTGACGGTCCAAGAAGTGATCGTCCGGGAGAATCTGACCAAGTTGCTGCAACCCGTGCAATCATTGATCGAGTCAACTGGCCATGTACGGTTAAGACAAATTATGCCCAAGAAAATATGGGGTGTAAAAATCGGATCGTTAGTGGCCTGAAATGGATCTTCCAACACGCTGAAGAGGCCATTATTCTTGAAGATGATTGCCTCCCTGAACCAAGCTTTTTTACATTTTGCGAAAACCTACTCGATCGCTATCGAAACGACCAACGGATTGTCTCCATTAGTGGAAATAACTTCCAGAACGGAAAACACCGCACTGACGACAGCTATTATTTCTCCAAATACTTTCACTGCTGGGGGTGGGCAACCTGGCGACGGGTTTGGGAAAATTTTGACCCGGATATGATTCAATGGCCAGATTTCTCAAAAGAAGAATGCTTGAAAACGTTCGCTGATTGCCACGAGGAAGAGTCTTACTGGAAGCGAATATTTTCCCTACAACACTCCGGGAAAATAGATAGCTGGGCCTACCCCTGGCTCTTCTCCTGCTGGGCCCAAAGCGGACTCACCGCAATCCCGGCGGTTAATCTCGTAAGTAACATAGGTTTCGGTCAGAATGCAACGCATACCACAAGCGACAGTCACCTTGCCAATCTATCAACGTACGCAATTGAAACAATAGACCATCCACATCATATAACGCGTCACAAGCAAGCCGACCAATATAGTTTTTCCCAGTGCTATAAGCGGCCTCCTCGCTTGAAAAGACTTCAACTCAAAATTCAAAAACGGCTTTCACGGAAAAGATCTGCCGCATAATCTAAAGCGACAACGGAGCCTTTTGTTATCATGACCACAACTGAAACTTATTACGATAATAAATACTTTGACTGGCAGGCACCCATTGGTGAATTTGGTGGCTGGGCAAATCTTACTAAATTCCAGCCATTTATCGACAACGATTTCAATGTCATTGATTTTGGTTGTGGTGGTGGCTATCTGCTAAAAAATATTCGGTGCAAAGAAAAAATCGGCGTTGAAGTCAACAATTCTGCCCGGGAGCAAGCGCAGCAGAATGGTATTCGAACTGTGGAATCATCGATGGACATTGACGAAAAATGGGCCGATTTAATCATTTCGAATCATGCGCTTGAGCACGTTTCTGACCCTCTATCTGAGCTTCAGAATCTAAAACGTTTACTGAAACCCAACGGAAAGATTGTGTTCTATGTGCCCTGTGAATCTATCCACCTGGCCTACCGAAATAACGATGTCAACCAACATCTCTTCACTTGGAGCCCGATGTGTCTGGGAAACATTTTTTCAGAAGCTGGTTATTTAATTGAAGAATCAGCCCCCTATTACCATCAGTGGCCACCGAAAAATTATCGGCGGATTGCTCGCTGGGGTGGTCGCCAGCTTTTTGACTTCTGCTGCCGACTCTATGCGCATTGGGATCGTACAGTATTCCAAGTACGGGTGATTGCCAACGCCAACTGCGATGTTACGAGGCAGGCAGCATGAACGTTATGCGTAAATGGATAAATTGCATTCAGACTTTTCGAAAGCGGCGAA
>CAUZBD010000108.1:0-7138 GCA_963577795.1 Planctomycetota bacterium
TGTCACGGCCATGACCGAAACATTTGTCAAAGAGCGGATGCATAATTTGACTGGTAAAGTCGAAAAGGTGGGCATCGATGATGCCTGTTCCTTTTTGTGCCATTTTGAAAACGGATCGTTGGGGCTATTTGAATCGACGCGCTACGCTCGTGGACACAAGGCGCTTTACACGTTTGAAATCAACGGGGAACACGGTTCCCTTCGCTGGGATTTGCACGATTTGCATCGTCTCAAGGTTTTCAATAACCGAGAAGAATCAATCATCCGCGGATGGCATGATGTGCATGTAACCGACGGGGATATGCCCTATATGGATAAATGGTGGGTTCCCGGATTACAGATTGGCTACGAGCATACTTTTGTCCATCAAGTGGCCGATTTCTTGGAGGATCTCACCGCGGGTCGGGCGACAAGCCCCACATTTGCGGAAGCCTTGGAAACGCAGAAAGTCTGCCAAGCGGTTCTCAGTAGCGCCGAGGCAGCGACCTGGACATCGGTCTAGGATAAATTGACAGAGTGGTCGCACGGGCCTACCGGTTATGAACTATTTTGCCCATGGGCGTGCTTATACAACGGACCCCTATTTTCTTGCAGGCACAGCGGTTCCCGATTGGCTCAATGTCGTCGATCGAAAAATCCGCGCCCGCGCCCGAAATGCCGAACCGCTTACGGGCGATGCAGATCCCATCACGTCGGCTGTAGCTCGCGGGATTGTCCAACACCACCAGGATGATAACTGGTTTCATCGGACCCAAGCCTTTGCCGAGTTATCTCTGCAGTTCACGAGTGAGATCCGGGATTTTTTAGGCCCCGATGATGGTTTACGGTGTCATTTCCTAGGACATATTCTTGTCGAAATACTCTTAGATTCCGAGCTGATCGAAAAGAACCCTACGCAACTCGAGGAATATTATGCAGCGCTTTTGAACGTGGACGGAGATGCTGTAGCCGGTGTGGTTACCCGTATTTCCGGTCGATCAGCAACTGGGCTTGCCTGGTTGTTGCCAAGATTCATCGAGGAGCGGTTCTTGTGGGACTATCCTCAGGATGACAAACTACTGGTGCGACTTAATCAAGTCATGCGACGGGTAAAACTCGCGCCACTACCGGAGAGGTTTACAGATCTTTTATCATCTGCTCGATATGCGGTTGGCAATAGGGCCGATGCGTTACTTTCGTCAGAGGGCGTCCTCGATACATAACTAGATAAACTTTCTTGAGGAGATTCAATCGATGAAATACGGATTCAACTTATTGCTTTGGACCGGCGAATTGGGTGAGGAGCAGATTCCGGTTTTGGATTCACTTAAAAAAATGGGATACGACGGCGTTGAACTACCTATTTTCAATCTCGAGTTGGACTACGCAGCGTGGGGCAACAAACTTGATCAACTTGGTTTGGAGCGAACAGCAGTCACAGTCCGTACGGAGGAAGATAATCCAATCAGTCCAGACGCGAGTGTTCGTGCACGGGGTGTTGCTGCGACCAAACAGGCGCTTGATTGTTGTGCAGCGGTCGGTGCAACGCATCTGGTCGGTCCTTATTACTCTGCGCTGGGACTTTTTAGCGGGGCGGGTCCGACTGCTGACGAATGGAAATGGGGTGTGGAGAGTATGCAGCAAGTTGCCGAACATGCCGAGCAAGTTGGTGTGATGCTTGCTGTTGAATGTCTGAACCGCTTTGAAACTTACTTCCTCAATACACACGCCGATGCGGCGCGTTTTGCCCGCGATGTCGATCAGCCAAATTGCCGTGTGATGTATGATACATTCCATGCCAACATCGAAGAAAAGGATATTGCTCAGGCGATTCGCGACTGTGCTGATGTCTTGGTGCACGTTCATATTTCAGAAAATGACCGCAGCACTCCCGGATCGGGCAACGTTCGCTGGGAAGAAAACTTCAAGACATTAAAAGAGGTAGGCTACGATGGTTGGTTGATGGTAGAAGCCTTTGGTCTCGCATTACCCGAGTTGGCCGCAGCGACAAAAATTTGGCGAAAGATGTACACCTCCGAAGAGCAGTTGGCGCAGGATGCAATTTCTTTTATGAAGCAAAATGTTGCCAGCCACTGGGGTTAGCAGTCGCCCTTGCTGCTGAGTGGAAGATGCGTCTATAGTCGTGGTATGTGTCCACTGTCAGATGAATCTTCCGCTAACGAGGAGCCTCCAGAGCACCAAACTGACGAGGCGTCTCTACAGCAACTCAACGACGCATTTGCCGAGATGCTCAATAGTGAGACAGAAGAAAGGGTATCTGAGGAGAGTGCAGAAGACCCGGGCAAAGGAAGTCTTGCAAGCGAAGAAGCGGATGCACAAAAGAGCGATGTTTATGGGACTCCGACTCCGAGTGTGGCCGATCCGCTTCCCAAGAGGATTATCGAAGCGATGCTTTTTATTGGGCATCCCGAGAACACGTCGCTTAAGAAAGACCAGATTGCCAGAGCCATCCATGGCCTCAAGGTAGAAGAAGTCGATGATCTGATCGCGGAACTCTGCGCTGAGTATGGGGAGACTAAGGCGGCATACGATATTGTTTATGATGGCGGCGGGTACCACATGATCCTTCGGCCCGAATTTGAGAGAATTCGGGAGCGTTTTTACGGCCCTATTCGAGAAGCAAAACTATCACAAGCCGCAGTCGAGGTCTTAGCACTTGTGGCTTACAACCAGCCCACCACCAGCGAAAAAGTTTCTCAGATTCGCGGGCATCCGAGTGGATCGATTCTTTCTCAACTGGTTCGAAGGCAATTATTACGGTTTGAGAAGCCGGAAAAAAAACCACGAACGCCCGTCTATCGAACCACCCCTCGATTTTTGAAGCTATTTGGACTCGCCAATTTAGAGGAACTTCCAAAGAATCAGGAACTCGAAACCTGAGTCGCCGCTTCCACTGCCAGCAACCATTCCGTGCCAGAAAGACCCCAAAGACAAGGGCCTGCTGAATGAAACCCGCTACCACATCCTCCTAAAGCAGCACCAGTTAATAGGTTGGAGAGTGTCGCGATGGCACGCGCAGACGCTATGATCGACCGTTGTTAGAATTGCCCATTCCTTTTGATAAGCAGTTCGGCTCCATAAATCATTGCCTCCTCTAGTTATTCCACACGGCGCATAAAAACATTGCCGATGAGTGTATCTCATAGAATGGCTCATACGTTTAGTTATTCGTTTATGTTCTCCGCGCCGCCATTCTATTTCTTCTTTGCAGGGCTATCCTTTGCGGATTGTTAAAAATCTGGATTGAGAAGTGTCAGTGGTCACTAAGGATCAAGAACAACTTAAGAGGTTTAGATAAAAATGTTACAGTTCTGGATTGTCCGTGCAGGAACCACGGAATTTGAACGACAGGGACGCGTTTTAGGAACTCTTGATGTTCCATTGCATTCGGATGCGGATCAAGAAATCGAAGAAATCATTCGCCACCCAAACGGGCAACCGATCGATGCGGTTTATACCTCGCCAGGACAATCTTCAATCGAAACTGCAGAGCGACTTTGTGAGGCTTGGGGTCTGAGATATAAATTGGTTGAACTCTTGCAGAATATAGACCTTGGGCTTTGGCAAGGCCTTCTCTTTGAGGAGGTAAAGCATAAGCAGCCCAAAGTTTATCGGCAGTGGCAGGAGCATCCCGAAACAGTTTGCCCCCCCGAGGGTGAAATGCTTCAGGCTGCGCGAGAAAGGATAGAACATTTCTTGAGCAAAATATACAAGAAATACAAAAGCGGTGTTGTCGTCGTCGTCGTTCCGGATCCTGTTGCAGCTCTTCTCGTCAGCGTGCTTCGTCAGACACAGCTTAAAGATATCTTTCCGACAGGCACTGATCGTGGCGAGAGTATTCAGATAATTTCACCAGCCCTGACCAATGTCTAAAGATCGAATACACGTTTATGCCTTCGGCTTCGGAGGAAAGGACGATGTAAATGCAAAGTTCTCTTGCTCAGACTAATATGACAAAACAAGATTTATCATCGAATAAAGGCGGCCCTAGTCGGCCAAAAAGAGGTGTTCCGGAAGGACTCTGGAAAAAATGTCCCGACTGTGGCGAGACGATTTATGGAAAGGAAGCCGATCGACAATTGGGGACTTGCCCGCAGTGCGATCATCATTTTTACGTCACCGCAAAAGAGCGCATTCGACAAGTTTTAGATGGCGGTACTTTCGAGGAGTTGTTTTGTGACATGGCAGCCGCCGATCCATTAGAGTTTGCTGATAAAAAAACATATCGCGATCGCCTTGTCGCTGAGCAGAAGCGGACTGGTCTCACTGAGGCAGCTGTGGTGGGTACCGGCATGATTCGCGCACGTCGCGTTGCCTTCGGAGTGACTGATTCAGCTTTCATCATGGGCAGTATGGGTGCGGTCGTTGGAGAAAAACTGACGCGACTCATTGAACGGGCAACCGACCAAGATCTACCTTTGATTATCATCAGCGGAAGCGGAGGGGGTGCTCGGATGCATGAGGGTATTTTGTCGCTGATGCAGATGGCCAAGGTGTCAGCAGCCCTCGCACGCTACAGTGAAGCCGGTGGTCTTTTTATTTCTGTTTTAACCAACCCAACAATGGGTGGTGTGGCAGCAAGTTTTGCCTCGTTAGGCGACCTTATATTTGCGGAGCCGAAGGCGCTGATCGGTTTTGCCGGTCCGCGGACGATCAAGGCAACCATTCGGATAGCGTTGCCCGAAGGTTTCCAAACAAGCGAATTTTTGCTGCAACACGGATATGTTGATCGCATCGTTCGCCGAGTTGACCTCAAGAGCGAGATCGCCCGCGTGATTGACTATTGTGGCAAATAGCGATGCACCCGCTGTGGCGAATCACGATGCGAAGCCCGCCGGTTACACCATGGGGTCAAAGCGATGAATTGGTGGAAAGGTTTTTCAATTTGGCGCGGAGGTCGTCGCGTCAACATCGATGATCGTTTCGAGTTGATTCGTAAGGCGGCAGCCGGAACCATGTCGCGTTTTTATATGGCCCGTGATCGAAAATCAGATCACATCGTTGGCCTCAAGCTACTCGATCCTGAGAAAACCAAAAAATTTGAATCGCGTTTTTCCCGGCTAAAGAAACCGAGTGAAGGAGAAATTGCTTCTACTTTTTCACATCCTTGCATCGTCGATACGCTGGAGTATGGAAAGACAACCACCAGCATGTCTTATTTGCTGATGGAATATTTGAACGGGCAGGGCATGAATACGCTGATTCATGCGCAAGATAGCCTCTTTGACCATCACCGCCACCAATTGTTGAGGCAAATGGCATCTGCTTTGACGGCGGTCCATGCTGCAGGATATATCCATCGAGATTTTTGTCCGCGGAATCTGATCGTTGCCAAAGATAGGACAGCGGTCAAATTGATTGATTTTGGCTTGAGTATTCCGCATCGCCCCGAGTTTTGTCGTCCAGGCAATCGGACCGGTACACCGCTCTATATGTCTCCAGAGATTGTTCGTCGTAAATCGACCGATCACCGAGTTGATATTTTTTCTTTTGGAGTGAGTGCCTATGAAATGTATGCGGGTTCTCTCCCTTGGCCCGCGTCGGTGGTCACTGGCAGAGCGGCAATGGAGCACGACAAGTCGCCCATTCCCATCGAAAATCATTGCCCTAATCTAGACCAAAGACTGGCACAAATTATCCACCACTGCATTGCCGCGAATCCGGGAGATCGACCTCAATCGATGCAGGAGGTGGAGACGGTTCTTACCCAGATGGAGGGAAAGGACGCCTAGCAGAACCGGCCCTTGGCAGAGTGATCGCTGGCGGGCTACAATGCACCGCTACCAAGCAATCGCAGTAGATCGAGCGCCGCCTGGTGGTGAGGCAATGGATCGATCGCCAGGACTTGAGAAAGTTCACATCGTGTTGCTGCGGAGAGCCCCTATTGCTCGACGAGGAAGCGTCTGATGACTATTGATAAAAGCCTTAAAATTCAACGTGGTCTGATCCGAAGTCGCAATGTTCTCACGCGAGCTGAGCGTATTGCAAAGCTCACAGAGACGGACCGTTGGCAGGAGGGTGACTCTCCCATGGGTTTAACAAAAGTCCGTGTAGAGACAATCGTTATCAAGAAAAAGAAAAAGAAGGAAGAGACCACCGAAGCTGCCGAGGGAGGCTCGACCGAAGAAGCCAATGCCAAAGAAAGCTAGGCCCTCTTTCGCACCGCGAGATAATCCCTGCGTTCGTGGTCGCCGTCTCGATGCACACGAGGCTCCACTTCATCCGTTTGACGCGGCTGATCACTTTGGTTGGCAGTAAGACAGAGCGAGCAGGGCATATCCGGTCACTAGATTAGGATCTGCTTCGAGCCATCTCGACTGGTCATTTATCCAGGAACCGTCCGCTTTTTGGTCGCCCGCCAATTTTTGCGTCAGTTCTTTGCGCCAGTCGTGCGGTTTTCCATCAGCGTCTAAAAAGGTTTCCTCGCCGATTGCGTCCAGGGCTTTCGCAAAAGTGTGATAGTAGTAGTAAAGCCCTTGCTGACCGAGTCCGGGGTTCTGATCGAGACGATAGTTTTTTCGGATCCACTCGGTTGCGGCCTTCACGCGGGGATCGTCGGCAGTCAGTCCCGCATAGATCAGGCTTTTGAGACCCATATAGGTCATCGATCCGTAGCTTCGGAGGCCGTGTACTTCCTCGCTTTTCCCTTCGGGCCATTTTGCCTGACTACTTCCCCCAGCGGCACCCGTGTAATAGAAGCCTCCATCCGGATTTTTTACCGACCACTTTGTATCGTTGTGTTCCGTTTCTAAATTCTGACAGCGGGAAACGAAGATCAGCGCCTTACGAAGTGCTTCATCGTCGGGGCCGGCCCCCGCAGCGACGAGTGCATCAATCATGATTCCAGTGTTCGAAAGATCTGGTCGCTTATGCTTTCCATAGCCAGCTCCACCATAAAAAGGGTTTGATGGCGAGCGCTCGCTCGCTTCATCGTATTGGAGACCCTTGAGAAACCGATCTCCACTTTCGACGATACTTTTAAATGTCCCCGGTTGCTTTTGCCCAGCTTCCGCAAAACACATGACGGCCAAACTGGTTTCATAATTGCGATAGATGCTGCCCACCGCATAAATCCCACCATCTTTTTGGATAAATGTACGAAGGTAATCGAGACTGCGGGCAACGAGTGGATCCTGAG
>CAUZBD010000109.1:0-7079 GCA_963577795.1 Planctomycetota bacterium
CGAATCCGTTTGGGCGGACTGCTGACAGCCCAGTAGACTCGCGACCGCAAGCATTGGAAGAAACAGTCTGCATCCTAAATTCCGTGTCATGGGGGCTTCTCCAAGTGAAGGTACACTATTCAGCATTCCCCTACACTTATAGTATTCCACAGCAAAGAGTGCCATCTATTTTTCGAGATAGATAAAAATTGGATAAAATCCCGACAAATATTCGAAAAAAGGCGACGCACACTTGAGCCAGCCTCTATGTTTCTCAGCGCGCAACGCACTAAAGCGATTGAGAAAACGTATCGAGCGTAGATCTTTACCCCGGGAGCTCTGCCCGGAATTTGCTCACTTAATAAATTCCACCACCCGTTTCCCAGCAAAATGTTTGAGGCTGGGAAAGACATTCATAACGCCTTGGTCGATTCGGGAAGAGATTTTTCTGCACTTTCCCGGAAGCAGCGAAATTTTTTCCAGCACCTCGGTCGTGGGAAAAGTAAAACCTCGGCTCGAACACGAAGAAAAACCTTCTCCAAAGACTCCCAATTCTTTATCTGTTAACGGGCGCTCGTAGGGTGAGATATCGGGTGACTGATAGGGAACGAGCTTTCGGGCAAATTTTACGATCCGCGAATTCCTCACCGGCTCGTTAAAAATTGCCCGGCCACCTTTTTTCAAGACTCTTTTGACCTCCTTCGCAGAAAGTTCCAGGTCCAGATGATGCAGGATTGCCATGCCGAACACGATGTCCACCGACTCATCGGGGAGAGGAACATCGTGCGCAGAGCCGACGATAAATTCTACATCCCCCTCAATGTTGTTTACCTCGAGTCGTTTACGAGCCACGTCGATTAAATCGGGGGATATATCCAGTGCTTTTACCTTTGCGCCGCGCAGCGCAAGCAGGAGCGTATTTCGTCCATCACCGCATCCGTATTCGAGAACTGTTTTGCCTCGCGCATCGCCCAGTAGTGCGTAACAATACTCAAGTTCGTGCCAAGTATCGAGCGGCGGATCAAGGTATCGAAGCACCTGGCTCTCTGTTGCCTTCAATCTATTTTCATCGACGCGACTCGCCTCCGAAGCGCTTCGCTTCGCTTCAATACGTTCCCATTCTTGAAGATTGTCTGACATAAAACTGGAACCCGGGGCTAAATGGTGTGACCCCTTAAGCGGGGTTCTCGATCGCTTATCAATGTAGCAGAAACCAAAAGAAGGGTGACTGAGGGGACTCGAACCCCCGACTTCCGGAACCACAATCCGGTGCTCTAACCAACTGAGCTACAGCCACCATGCATACCAACTGCATCCATCAAAAGTGAACACGCATGATAATTGGCCTCCGCCGGTCGGTCAACGGATTGCAGTTGATGTAGGTTACTGCTCTGAAGGATTCAAAAGGAAAGTACGATAGGCCTGATCTAAGGCCGTTAACGATTTACCGGTTACCGAAGAAAGGGTATCGAGTTTGCCGCGGCCACGATAGATTGTGCGAAGATAATCGATCGCTGCCGGTCGAAACTTTCCATCTTGAGCAGTCATGAGAAAGGCCGCTTGACCCGCCGCCTGCGTGTAAAGTGTACGGTATTGGGGGTTGCGCAACATTGCATCGGCTCCGTAAGTCACTACATCTGTAAAGGGGATATAAAAATGGTCTCGCTGTAGGCGGATGCGAGCCACCGGTAAGCGACCTGCCAGCGTGCCGCCGAGCCTCCAACCCTGCTTTTCCTTCTGCAATGTCTCCATAAAGCAGGCGATTCCTTCCACAAACCAGAAATTATTTTTCAGCCCACTCACTTTTCGAGTTGGAATCCGCTCGGCAAACAGCTGGTGGGCTGCCTCGTGCCAGATTGTAATTTGCGACAGTTCATTTTCCTCTTCGCTTTCCGTAGCAGGAGCAAAAAAGTAAGCCGTTTTCATTTTTTCTAAATACACCCCGAGCGTCTTTCCTGTGATGCCGGGCTGAATACGAGCGAGGGCTTGATCATACTCATCGCGGTTGCGGAAATAGTTCACCTTATGTTTTCTGGTTTCCTTTTCCGCAAGCATTGTTTTTTTTAAATTTTCCCCAACCGATTTCCCAGAGAGGTAATAGGCGGCGAAAATCTGGGACCAAACGGTGTAAAACGCTTCGAGTTTTTGTGCGAGTTCGACGCCCGCCTCGAGTCCGAGGTTGGTTGTCACCTGATAGTGATCGGTCTCGATTTTCCAACCGTTGCGCAGCTCTTTGTGCTGGCGAGAATCTTCCAGAGCCGAAATCCACTTACCACGAAAAAAGCGTTCGCCTTGCTGATAACGATCAAGGTGGTTTGCCGGAAGCCATCCAAATCGCTCGCTCCACTTTTGCCCACGCATGAGGCGATCGGCGGCCTCGGAGGAAACCCAATGTTCGGATATTTTGTTTTGCCCCAAGATTTTACGCCCTTCCGTAAAATCACCATCGCAGTAAAGCGCTTCGTAAAGTAGCGTCATGGCACGGCCCATTTCTCCGGCCCTCGCGGCAGCGTGGGCGATCTGCATTAACACCTGTGCGTGCTCGTGACGAAGCTTTCGGAATTTGTTATCGGCCCGCGATTGGGGCAGTGTCAGATAGTCGTCAGAGGGCTGAAAAAAAAAGAGGGATTCGGGTGTGCTTTCGGGAAGAAAACGTTCGATGCGCTGAGCGAGAGCGTCTTGATCCTCGCGACGGCATTGCTGAGCAAGGGCCGTGGTTTGCTTCCCGAAAGACTCTGTTGCCTGGCGATAGCGAGCCGTCAACGACGCCCTTAATGCCGGTGGAGACTCTCCCGCCATGGTGGCGACAGAACACAGAAGGCATGCGCTGAGGATTGCTAGGCGAACAATCATGGGGAACACCCTCTTTCACCGCGTCAGGATGCGAAACTTTCTGCAGCTGGCCGGTACCGTGAGCGGCCCTGCCTCGCTCGGACAGCTTTTTGCCCTTTATTTAGTGTAGCTTCCCGGTGAAATGGAAGCAGCATCAATCGCAGAGGACAGGACAAGAGAGGGCAGGGGTCGCAAAGTCGCCTACCAGCGGACATTGACGCAAGATATAATCAGTAAAGTTTGGTTTTTGAGTCTCCGAGGCTCCACCAAACGGGTTTGCCCCCGGGTGACCCTTCCTCCCTTGCCGCGTATCCTCCCTCCGCGAATGGTCCCACGCGATCTTTATCCTCTGTCGTCTGCCGAACCTCCTTTCTTTGTTGGGATCGATTTGGGTGGTACCAACATTAAAAGTGGTGTGGTCGATAACCAAGGTCAAATTCTTGGTTACGCACATCTCAAGAGTGAGGTCGAGCGTGGGCCCGAAGCGGGGGCACAACGGATGGCCCAGGCGGCTTGTGAAGCCGCTGAACAGGCTGGAATAGCTTTAACCGATGCAGCGCACGTGGGTTTAGTGACTCCCGGGACGATGGATATTGCATCTGGGATGTTACTCGAACCACCGAATCTACCTGGCTGGTCTCATTTCCCGATCCGTGACCGCGTTTCTCATCATACGGGTTTGCCGGTGGCTTACGCCAACGATGCCAATGCCGCTGCGTACGGAGAGTTCTGGGTTGGTAGCGGGGCGGCTTATTCGAGTATGGTACTGCTCACGTTAGGGACGGGTGTAGGGGGAGGCATCATTACCGATGGACAGTTGCTTGATGGTGCAAATAGCCATGGCGGCGAAATCGGCCACATGATTATCGAGGCCGGCCGAGATGCACGGCTTTGTGCGTGTGGTGGACGAGGCCATTTAGAGGCCTACTGTAGCGCAACCGGCCTGACGGCTCGCGCCATCGAAGCGCTGCAAACGCTGCCAGAAAGTGAACGGAGCCTCTTGGGGCCGGAAGCGGATTTAACCCCCTTGGTCCTCCATCGCGCGGCCGAAGCAGGCAATGTTTTTGCCGAAGAATTGATCCTTGAAACGGCACGTTATTTAGGAACTGGAATCACGACATTGCTGCATATTCTCGATCCGTCGGCCGTCATATTGGGCGGCGCAATGAATTTTGGTGGTGTGGACAATCCGGTGGGTAAAAAGTTTCTCACAGCAATCGTCCATGAAATCCAAACGCGGGCATTACCTGTGCTGTCCGGCAAGCTATCCTTGCACTTTGCATCGCTCGGAGGTGATGCCGGATTCATCGGTGCGGCAGGGATTGCCCGATTGGCCCACGCGCAACACGAACACCAATAGATAGAACGCAGCTCATTTTTGAGATGAATGAATTTTCACCTCGATGGACACACATTTTTTAAATTCTTATGGCCGACTGTAAACACATTCGCAATTTTTCCATTATTGCCCATATTGATCATGGCAAGAGTACGCTTGCCGATCGGCTGTTGCAATCGACAGGGACGGTCGAGTTGCGCGAGCTTAATGCACAGATGCTCGACGATATGGACCTTGAACGATCTCGAGGGATAACGATCAAGGCTCGGGCTGTGACCATGCAGTATAGCTATCAGGGGCAAGCGTATGAATTGAACTTGATCGACACACCGGGGCACGTCGATTTTCATTATGAGGTTTCGCGCTCGTTGGCCTGTTGTGAGGGAGCGTTGCTTTTGGTCGATGCGTTCCAGGGTGTGGAGGCACAAACGGTTGCGAATGCCTACGCGGCGATGGAACACAATTTGGAAGTGATCCCCGTCATGAATAAAATTGATGTCACGCATGCACGCCCCGATGAGGTTGCGGAGGAACTCGAACAGAGTCTGGGTTATGACGCGGTGGATACCCTTCGCTGCAGCGCGAAAACGGGAGAGGGAGTAGAATTACTGCTAGAACAAATTGTGGAGCAGATTCCCTCGCCCGAGGGAAATCCGGGCGGACCACTTCAAGCGATGGTTTTTGATTCCCATTACGATGAATTTCGCGGAGCGATCACCTACATCCGTGTGATGAATGGCACGGTCCGTAAGGGGCAAAAGATCTGCTTTTTACGGGCAGGTACTGAGCATGAGGTACTCGAACTCGGGCACTTTGTTCCCCACCGCAAAGCCGCTTCCAAACTGCAAGCTGGCCAGGTGGGGTATCTGATTTGCAATATCAAGCAATTAGGCAATGTGCATGTCGGCGATACCGTTGCAACTGTCGCGGATGTCGGAACCGAACCGTTACCCGGTTATCAGGAACCGAAGCGGATGGTGTACTGCGGCCTGTATCCCTCAGATGGCGAGAATTTCGAGCAACTGAGAGAAGCCCTTAAAAAGCTCGCGATCAATGATCCTAGTTTTGAATTCGAGCCCGAGACCAGTGATGCCTTAGGTTTCGGATTTCGCTGTGGTTTTTTGGGCCTGTTGCATATGGAGATTATCCAGCAGCGACTCGAGCAAGAGTCCGATCTCGACTTGGTCCAGACCGCCCCGAATGTGACCTACGAGGTGGATACGGTAAGTGGAGAAACGTTGCAGATCCACACACCGCAAGATGTACCCGATGCCGGTCAGATTGAAGAATTCCGTCAACCGATTGTCCGCGTGAGCTTGCTGCTACCGACCGAATACATCGGTCCGGCGATGAAACTCTGTGAAGATCGTCGGGGCAAGTACATCCGCACCGAATATCTCTCACCCACCCGAGCGATTTTAATCTACGATCTTGCCCTGTCCGAAGTGATTTACGATATGCACGATCGTCTCAAAAGCGCTACCAAAGGTTTTGGCACCATGGACTACGAGGTCCTCGGTTATTTTCCGGCCAAGTTGGTCAGGCTTGATATCTTGATCGGTGGTAAGCGCGTCGATGCACTGAGCATTATTTGCGATCAACAAGATGCCGACCAGCGAGGAAGGGCGGTCGTAAAAAAACTCCGTAAAGAGATTGATCGCCATATGTTTGAAGTGGCACTGCAGGCGGCGATCGGGACACGGATCATTGCGCGAGAAACTATTTCTGCCCTCAGGAAAAACGTCACCGCTAAATGTTATGGCGGCGATATCTCGCGAAAGCGAAAACTCTGGGCAAAACAAAAAGAGGGCAAGAAGCGGATGAAATCGATCGGCAGCGTCGATATTCCGCAGAAAGCGTTTCTAGCGATTCTCGATACGGGCGAATCGGAGGGGAAGAAGTAGTGATCAAAGATCACTCCCCTAAAATTTTTACGAGGACGCGTTTCTTCCGGCGGCCATCAAATTCGTAGTAGAAAATATGCTCCCAGGGCCCTAAGTGGAGTTTGCCTTCGGTGATGGCGACCACCACCTCGCGACCCATGATCTGCCGCTTGTGGTGTGCATCGGCGTTATCTTCGCCCGTACGATTGTGAAGGTAGCCGCCCGTGGTCGGTTCGGTGCCCGCATTGAAAGGTACTACGGATTCAAGCCAGCGTTCGTAGTCGGCATGTAAACCGGATTCGTTGTCGTTGATGAAGACCGAGGCGGTAATGTGCATGGCATTCACCAACACGATTCCTTCTTGGACGCCACTTTTTTCCACCAGTCGTTCGATTTCTGCGTGGAGCGAGACGATCCCTCGCCGAGAGGGAATCTCCATCCATATTTCTTCAGTCAGAGATTGCATAGGCCATACTTTCTATGGAGCGATTTCTGCACAAGTGAAAAGGCTTGGTTGTTCAGCCGCAATATAATCGGCATATCGCATGCTGATCGAGACCGCGTGGTCTCCGGCGTTGAAGTTAATCCGCTCATTTTCCCCGAGTGCGGGATCGCAGAATGTAGACAGTCCGAAAAGACTACCGAAAGGGGGAATCGCACCTGGCCGTAGCCCAGTTAATTCCCAAACCTCCTCGGGGCTGGCGAATCGCAATTTACGGTATCCAGCCTGTCGACGAACCTCTTTGCTTGCCAAACGACGGTCGGCCGGTACGACAAACAGGACCAGCTCTTTGTCGCACTTACAGATGAGAGCTTTTGCTCCGCTTGAGAGTGGTACTCCCCGGACAGCCGCAGCTTCGGCGCTGGTCGTGACCGGTTTATGGCGAAGCGTTGCGTAGGCAATCTGTTTTGCCCGTAACATTTCCTCAATCTGCATCAGGACAGAGTGCGACATAGAAGACTTTCAGGGGCAGCAGAACGTTGGCACCGGCGATTATGGTGCCAATCTTGAAAAAAGAAAGGCACCGCAGATGGCAACCCATTAC
>CAUZBD010000110.1:0-7079 GCA_963577795.1 Planctomycetota bacterium
GGTGGGACTTCCCCCCAGCGAAGCTTCGCTGATGGACAGGCGGGCTGATCGAGAAACGGTCGTTTCCACCGAACCGGTCAGCGTGCCAACGGCAACGCGGATTGGCTTGGGCTTACTGGGTGTCCCGGGGGACGATGTATCGGGTTATTTGTTGCCTTTTGAGATTATTTCGATCCACCTATTGGTAGTTCTGGTAGGGGCTGCCTACCTGGCACGGGCGAAAAGGCGTGTGGCCTCAGGAGATGCCCAGGGTGGAGTGGAAGGCGGAGTCGCGGGGAGCGAATAAGAGACATGTTTGAAATACTTTCACAGCCGATAGGTCTGACACATTACTTAATCGTCGGTGCGGTGATGTTTGTCGCCGGTGTTGTCTGCATGGCCACCAAGCGCAACGCACTGGGCGTGCTGATGGGGATCGAATTGGTTTTGAACGGTGCAAATCTTAATTTTGTCGCATTCGGGAGTAATTTTCTCGAACGCAATCCGGCATATCAGCTCGGCCTGGATGGACAGATTATTTCGTTGTTCGTGATTGTGTTGGCAGCTGCGGAAGCGGCGGTGGCTTTGGCGATCGTATTGAACTTTTACAACAATCACTCGACCGTGGATGTCGATCGGGCAGATGAGTTGAAGGGTTAAGAGCGTGGAATCAATTCTTTCTAATCTACTGCTAGTCGCTTGGCTTTTGCCACTGGCTTCCTTTTGCGTGATCCTTTTTTTCGGGTCGCGGTTGGGCGCAGCGGGGCGGGGCGCGGCTTACGTAGCCACCGGTGCGATCGTGGGCGGATTTGTCCTCTCGCTCATTGCGCTCGTGGTGTGGGTCGGTAGTCACGGGGTTTCCGGAGGGCATCACCCGGATGCCGCTGAAACGCAGCATGCGGGGGCAACGCAAAATGCAGCCCACCATTTTGTAGCTGCAGGGAAAGATGAAACGCACGGTCACAGCGATGCCCACGGTCACAGCGACGGTCACCGCAGTGGGCCCAAGGAGGCCTATTTTGGAGAATGGTATACGTTGGTCGATTTTGGCCGGCTCAAAATTACGATCGGCTACTACATCGATGCACTGACGGTGCTGATGTTTACGATGGTTACGCTGATTTCCAGCTGCATTCACTTTTATGCTATGGGTTACATGCACGACGAGTTGCATGATGTGACCGATCACGAAGTCACGCTCACAGATGGCCAGCATCTCCATCGCAAGGGACGTTACTATCGATTTTTTCAGTATCTGTCTCTGTTCTGTTTCAGCATGCTGGGCATTGTGGTAGCAGGCAAC
The DNA here is from genome assembly GCA_963577795.1 of Planctomycetota bacterium. Lineage (GTDB taxonomy): Bacteria > Planctomycetota > Planctomycetia > Pirellulales > UBA7805 > UBA7805. The sequence continues at coordinate 1,283 of CAUZBD010000110.1, forward strand.
ATCGCGATGACATTTGTCTTTTGGGAACTGGTAGGCATCTGTTCCTATTTTCTGATCGGTTTTTATATCGAGCGTAAAAGTGCATCGACCGCAGCCAACAAGGCCTTTATTGTCAATCGCGTCGGCGATTTCGGCATGCTCATCGGACTGATGGCCCTTTGGGGAAGTTTGGGTACTTTTTCATTCGGCGGGGAAAAGAATACCGAGGGAGAGATCATCAAACCCGGCATGTTCGCCCAGGCGAGAGCGGCCGCGGATGACTATCAGCTCAAGACGCCGGCAGGCATGCTGCAAAGTGCCCGCGAGATGGGTGCGGAAGATCCGGAGCATACGGGCCACGTGCTGTTGATCGTGGCCGGCTTGGGTATCTTCTGCGGGTGCGTCGGCAAAAGCGCTCAGTTCCCGCTCCACGTGTGGCTGCCGGATGCGATGGAAGGACCCACGCCGGTGTCGGCGCTTGTGCATTCGGCAACCATGGTCGCGGCCGGCGTGTTTCTGGTGGGGCGGTTCTATCCGATGTTCACTCCAGAAGTTTTGCTGACGATTGCCATCATTGGTTGTATCACGCTGTTTATGGCGGCGACCATTGCGATTACGGCGACCGATATTAAACGCGTGTTGGCCTATTCCACACTTTCGCAACTCGGTTACATGATGTTTGCCCTGGGAGTCGGCGGTTGGGTGGCAGGGATGCTGCATTTGATTACGCATGCCTTTTTCAAAAGCTTGCTCTTCATGTGTTCAGGGTCGGTCATTCACGCGGTCCACACCAACGAAATGACGGAAATGGGAGGGCTCCGTCGCAAAATGCCGATTACGGCCTACACGATGCTGGTCGGTTGTCTGGCGATTATCGGAGCGGGTGTACCGACGATTGTCGGTCTGAGCGGTTATTACTCCAAGGATGCCATTCTTGCGCAGGCACTGCACTTCGGCAAAAACAATGCTGCGTGGGACGCCATGTTTTACATCGCAGCAGCCGGTGCGGCGATCACCGCTTTTTACATGTTCCGGCTTTGGTTCATGACGTTCATCGGTCAGCCCCGCGATGCACACCGTTTTGAACACGCCCACGAATCGCCGCGTGTGATGTGGATGCCGCTGATGGTGTTGGCCTTTTTTGCCATTTTTGTGGCGATGCCTGCCGATCTGGAAAACTTTACCGATCCGACGGCCAGTCCGATAGTGCAACTGCTTGAGCAGGCCCGACCGGATGGCACAGGCATCGATTTTTCTGGCCAACTCGCCGCGATCATGATGCCTGCAGAGCATGGATCGCACGATGCGGAGATTCATCTTGCGGCTGGAATGATCGCGTTTGGTACGGCGATGTTCGGGTTACTGCTCGCCTGTTGCCTTTACTGGTGGCGCGTGCTTGACCCAGAAGAGGTCCGTAGCATGTTTGCCCCTATTTATCGCTTCTTGCGTAACAAGTGGTGGTTCGACGAACTCTATGAAATCATATTTATTCGGCCGGTTCTTTTTTGCGGACGCTGTGTGGCAAAGTTTGATCAGCATGGTATCGATTGGGCCGTCAACGGTCTGGCATCGTGTACCCGTTCCTTTACGACAAAATTTGACCGCTGGGTCGACCATCTTTTTATCGACGGTTCTGTGGATTGGATAGCGGCTCGGACTTACGCGTTGGGTTTATGGCTCCGTAAACCGCAGACCGGTCGTTTGCGACAATACGTCGTGTTTATTGTGGTCGGCACGATGGCAATGTACTTACTCGCCATATTTGGGTTAACCAATTAGTTTCCTTTTTCATTTAGATTCTTTGTAAACGAGATTTCCATGGACAATCCATATCTTTGGCCTTTGACCTTGCTTGTCTTTCTGCCGGCTCTCGGCTCATTGGTGCTGCTGTTGCTGCCTCGGGACAGCCACGAACTGATCAAGCGGGTCAGCCTGTTTGTGACCGTTATCGTTTTTGTGGCTACCGTGGTGATGGCACTTCCCGGGATCACGGGCGGCCCCCACTTCTCACTCGCCGAGGATGCGGTTTCGGAAATGCAATCGGTGTTTCAGGTCAGTTGGATACCCGCATTCAATATTGAGTATTTCATGGGGATGGATGGGATCAGTTTCCCGCTGCTCGTCCTGACCGCTTTTATTGCGATGCTTGCCATGGGCGCAAGTTGGCCGATTACCAAGCACGTGAAGGCATACTGCGTTCTATTTTTGCTCCTGGAGACGGGCATGCTGGGCGTCTTTTTGGCGCTCGATTTCTTTCTATTTTACGTTTTTTGGGAAGTCATGCTGTTACCGATGTATTTTTTGATCGGTGTCTGGGGCGGGCCGCGACGCGAATATGCTGCCATTAAATTTTTCCTCTATACGCTACTGGGTAGCGTGTTGATGCTGATCGCCATCCTGATGCTCTACTTCAATAGCGATCTGCGTACACTGAGCGATGAGCAATTAATCACAGCGCACGTGGTTCCCGACCAAGAGCGTGTTGCTGCATGGCGAGCAGAAAACCCCAGTGCGGGTGAAGCGGCTGATGTGCCTCGGCATACGTTCAATATTCTGGCGCTCCAGCAATTGGGGCAGCATACCGATCAGTTCAGCAAAAGCGTTTTTACCGAAGGGGGAAAATCGATCCAGTGGTGGGCGTTCGTGTTGCTCTTTATCGGTTTTGTGATCAAGGTTCCCAGTGTACCGGTGCATACGTGGTTACCCGACGCGCACGTGGAGGCCCCCACGCCCATCTCGATGATTCTGGCCGGGGTCCTGCTCAAGATGGGCGGCTATGGAATCATTCGCATTTGTTACCCGATTTGTCCGGAAGCCGCTTACGATCTGGCCTGGGTTGTTTGTTTCATTGGTGTTTTGAGCATGGTTTATGGAGCGTTTGCTGCACTCGCGCAGCGCGACTTCAAGCGGATGGTGGCCTATAGCTCTGTGAGTCACATGGGCTATGTCATTCTGGGACTCGGAGTCTGGAGCGCCGTGGAGCCGTCCTTCAACGGCGACTACTGGAAGATGGGGATGAATGGGGCAATGTTTCAGATGATTGCCCACGGTATCAGTTCGGCTGGCATGTTCTTTTTGGTCGGTGTGATTTACGACAGAGTGCACCATCGCGATCTCGATAAGTTTGGTGGTCTGTTTGCAAAAATGCCGGTGTACAGCGGGATGGCAATCCTGATTTTCTTTGCCGGCCTTGGCTTGCCTGGGTTATGCGGGTTCATTGGCGAAGTGCTGGTGGTGCTCAGCGTCTGGAATTTCAGCATCATTCTGGCTGTGATTTCTGCTTCTGTCGTAATTCTCACTGCGGCCTATATTCTCTGGGCGATTCAAAGGGTCTACCTAGGAGCGGAATACAAAGGGCCCCACCCCGAAGCGCTTACGCCGATCACGCCACGTGAGTGGTCGATTGCCGTACCCCTCTGTATTTTAGCGATCGTGCTGGGCGTGTATCCCCAGGCACTTTTCAATTACATGTCGCCTTCGGTCGATCATACGGTGGATGTGTTGGTCGAGTGGCAACAGCGGCAGGATCGTGCCACCATGGCGGGCGAAAAGCAGGAAGTAAAAAAGCAAGAAGTAAAAAAGCAGCCGGCAAGCGATCCGATTCCCCTTCGCGTGCAGAATCAGGATACCGATGCGTTGACCGGGATGCCTGCCGGTCTGCAAATCAACGAAAAATGGTCTGCGGTCGGCATCTCTTTGCAGCGGGCAATGCATCGAGGTAGCAAGCCCAGGCGGTGGGATACCTTGTGGGAAACATACCTGCGTGGAATCGACTCAAATAAGTCAGTGGTTGTTAATCGAGGAACATAGAAACAAGTGAACTACGAGCAACTTGTCCAATCGGTGATCGGCGATACAGAGAACTCTCTGGAAAAATTTCTTCCCGAGTTGGTTCTCTGCGGCACCATTCTGTTGATGCTCCTTTCCCGGCTCTTTAAAGTCACGCGCCAACTTTTGCCGCCCTGGTTTTTAGCCGGTTTAGGTGTGGGAGTTGCTTTTGTACTTGCCGAACCGTGGGAGTTCCTTGGCGGGGGTGCTGTGCTTGAAAAGACCGAAATATTTACAGGGATGCTGGTGCACGATGCGTTTACCGTCTACTTTCGTGCGATCCTTCTGTTTACCACCTTTCTGTTTATTGTGCTTGCTCGGATTTCGCGGTTGGCAGATCAGGAGAATGGTCCCGATTTTTATACGCTCGTTCTCGGCGCTGCGTTGGGGATGTGCCTGATGGCGGAGGCCAATCACCTGCTGGTCGTTTTTCTCGCTGTTGAAATGGCCAGCGTGCCCTCGTACACGTTGGCGGGCATTCTCAAAGGAAATCGTAAAAGCAGCGAAGCTTCAATGAAATACGCGGTTTACGGTGCCGGTGCGGCCGGTGTGATGCTTTATGGAACGAGTCTGATTGCAGGCATTACAGGCTCGGCGCACATCCCGACGATCGCCTGGCGGCTCGCTGAGGGAATTGGCACGGATTATCAGTTAGTCCTGGTGCTGGCGGGTTTGATGATGTTGGTCGGGCTTGCATTTAAGCTCTCGGCGGTCCCTTTTCACTTTTGGTGCCCCGATGTGTTTGAGGGGGCGAGTGCTGAAGTTGCTGGATTTCTTTCGGTGGCTTCAAAGGCAGCTGCGCTTGCCCTGCTCGTTCGTCTCGCCATTGGTTTTTCCTCGCCGCCCGCCACGGAGCCGGTCCCCTTTGAATCGGCCGAACCGCGTAGCGCAGCTGTCGCCATGAAGCAATTGCCTACACAACTGCCCACACAGATGCGGCCGGCCGCTTACGACGCAACGGTAATCTCGGAAAAGGCAGCATCGGAAAAAGCAGTGCTGAATCGCGTGGTGGGGATGCAGACATTTCTGGCCTGGGTGATCGGTATTTTGGCGGCCATCACATGTACGTTTGGAAACCTGGCTGCTTATGGACAGACAAATATAAAAAGGCTCTTGGCCTACTCAACGATTGCCCATGCCGGTTACATGATGATGCCGATTGCGGCCGGGTTGGCTATTATGGCGCGTGACCCGGTAGCCGCTGCGGAAGCATTCGCGGCACTTTTGCTCTATTTGCTGATTTATATTTTCATGAATATGGGTGCCTTTGCGATCATTGCCTTTGTCCGCAATGCGACCGGGAGTGAAGAGATTGCGGATTACGCCGGATTGGTACGGAGCAGCCCGGGGTGGGTGGTCTGTTTCTCAGCCATTCTTTTCAGTTTGATTGGCTTGCCTCCGTTGGCGGGATTCATGGGCAAACTCGTTATTTTTGCGTCTCTGGTGGATGCGGGCATGTATTGGCTCTTGTTTGTCGGTGGTGTGAACACTGTGATCAGTCTGTTTTATTACCTGAAGGTTGTCCGCGTCATGACCTTTGACCCAGAACCGGAGGGTCGACCGCCCCTGCGGTTGCGACTCGCCTCCGTACCAGGTTTATTTGTCTTGGTACTGACTGCACCGGTGCTCTTGTTGATCATTCAATGGAACGGTTTCTACCAATGGGCAGAGGCAGCATGTAGGACGGTGGTGGGGAACTAAGAGGACTCTCACGATGGGTGAAGCAAAAACGAGCCACTTACTGATGCAACTACTGGTGCATCAATATCGGTCTCTACCTATATTTTTGACCGAAGCGGTACCCTGGACGCACCGTGGCGATGAAAATGCAACCCGCGTTTTGCGCGATATTGTGGAAGGGCAACGCGATCTCAGTACCCGGATCGCTGCCGAATTGCAGCAGCGGGGTTGCCCCATCGATACGGGGGAGTATGCCATGGACTTCTTGGATCTCCACTTTCTCTCGCTCGATTTCTTCCTACAGCGGTTG
>CAUZBD010000111.1:0-7004 GCA_963577795.1 Planctomycetota bacterium
ATTGAGCTTCCGGGGATTCAGAGAGCGGGTCACCATTTGCCGCAGGGGGCATCTTTGCTGCAGCGTTCCCGGGAAGGACCGTGTGCGGCATGGGCAAAAGGGCATCCTCGACGGATTGTTTTTCAACCGGTGCTGCCGGTTCTCCTGCATCGATGGCCTCGGCCACCGACAAGACTTGATCCACATCTTCAAGAGGGCTGGCTAGCGGCAAAGCTGTCTCTTGATTCTCGCCACCTTGATCGAGTGCCTTGCTGCTGGGACGGGTTGAGGTGAAAGGAATTTGCACCCGCGCGTCACAGTGGGGACAAACACCAACCTTCCCCGCCAGAAAAGACTTCACGTTGAGTTTGTGCCCCTGAGGACAATAAAAGCGGATACCCATCGGTTTCACTCAGTCAGGCTAAGGACCACTTTATTCAGAGAATGACGGAGAGGATTTCAACGGTTCCACAGCCCTCTCCATGCGTCGACGACCGGATAAAAGTCGCTCTCTTGTACTCAATCCCAATATAATGGGGGCGGAGCGCCCTGAAAAGATCGCCGGAAGACAAAACAATCAACCCCGTTACTTATATCCTTCATGGCACCGGCTACACGTCTTGCTTAGCTCACCGAGATGTTTCTGAACCTTCTCGAGATTACTCTCCTGAGATCCAGCGGCAACTTGTTGTGCATGTATTTTCAGTTGGCTGCAATGCGACAGATAGTCATCGTCGTCGTAGAACTCGTAGGCGGGCTGCTGGATAATTTCTGCAAGCGCCGCAAGAATCTGGGCTTCATGGATGAGCGACGACCGATTTTTTTCAAATTCTGCTTGATTGGCCGACCATCGCTTTAATCGCTGCTCATAGCTTTGTTCAAGCCGCTGCATCAGTAGTGGTCGATCGACTCTTTCGCTCCAGAGCGAAGAGGTGGCCGGATCGAAATCAACTTTTTCACCACGAATCAGTCGCCCCAAATCCTCATAGCGGTTGCTGGAGTTTTTGAACGCCTGGAGGCTAGCGGCCTTTGCACCACGACTTGCCGTCGAAAAATGCCTGCGGGCACCGGCGGCAACTTCCTTCCATCTTTCAGCCTGGCTGTGTTCAGCAAGTATTCCAAACATGGTAGCGACCCAGGCAAATTGCTGCTCAACCTTTTGGTGACCACCGCTTTTGAAGGCACCGACCCGCGCCAATGGTTTTCCAATAGCGAAGTAGATGCTCTTAATTTCATCCTCGACAGCTGCAGCGGGAATCAACAGGTGCCAGGAAATGTCCTGTGAATCAGCAGAGGATGATGTTGAAACACCCTTCTCATTTTTTGGCTCAATGCGCGTCGGTCGCACGCCTCGCAATCGTCGCGTCGGATCGCCCTGAAAGAGACGCTCCGTTTCTTGATCCCACTGCCCGGGTGGAGAACTGCGGTCGCCGCGAGAGATTACTGCTTCTTCTTTCTCGACCACCCCCACAGCAGGTGCTAAGGTCACCGCGATCAGAAAAAACATCGGGAGATGAAAATGGGCGCGGTTTTGGGATCGCATACTGGTCATTATTAGCTTGAATATGCGACAGAACAAGTTCTTGACTCCAATTGCGTGAAGAAGAGATCGTGTCTGAAAGAAAAAACTCTCAAAGTCACTGCCTGCCCAATAGACTGCTTTTCTCGTAGGATGGCACAATTACCTGTTCACCATGAGATCCTCTCGTGCCTCACCCGCAGCGTAATCTCGGCTTCGTCGCTCTTCTCTTCGTCTCCGTTGGCGGGATCTTGGGCTCCGGCTGGCTTTTCGCTCCGCTCTATGCCGCACAACTGGCCGGCCCCGCAGCATTGGCTGCCTGGGCCATCGGTGGGCTCGCGATCATGGTCATCGCGCTGAACTTCGCGGAGTTGGGTTCCATGCTCCCCTTAAACGGGGGCATCACACGCTATGCACTCCTCTCGTACGGTCGCACTGTAGGATTCGTCGCCTCGCTTTCAGCCTGGCTCACCTTTACGGTCATCGTGGCTGCTGAGGTTCAGGCGGTCCTACAATACCTATCGATCTATTTTCCCTGGCTCACTAGGGAAGCCACTGCAGTCGATGGCAAAGCGACGACCCACCCACTTAGTTTTCCTGCGGGCTTTGTCTTTGCAGCGCTTCTCTGGATTCTCTTTTCGTTGATTAACTGGCGGGGGATTCATTTTTTTGCACGGATTAACAGCGGCCTCACGTGGATAAAAATTGGACTTGTCGTCATCGTCACCGTGTCACTTTTTGCTCTTTCTTTCAGTTGGGAAGTGTTTGACGATCCGATAGAGGGTGGTTTCTTGCCTGCCGGTTGGAGCGGGGTCTTTCGAGCCCTTGCCTATGGTGGTGTTATTTACGCGTTTACTGGGTTTCAGCATGCTGCTATTGCGGCGGGGGAATCGAAGAATCCCCATCGTGATGTTCCGGTCGCCGTGCTCTTATCGATCTTTTTCTGCCTGATTTGTTATGTTGCACTGCAGTTTGCTTTTTTAGGCGCTTTACGACATGCCAGCTTTTCTTCTCCAGCAGCCTGGAGTGAACTTCGTTTTCCCGATCAGGTGGGCCCCATCGCAGGCCTGGTACGGATGCTAGGTGCGGTCTGGTTATTTTATTTAGTGCTGGGCGGGGCGATCATATCACCGCTCGGGGCAGGACTGATCAACCTTGGATCGAGTATGCGCATTGCGCAAGGAATGGGCCATGATGGCTATATTCCGTCACGCTTAAGTAGAAGCGGTCGATACGGGACACCCTATCTGTTGATCCTGTTAACGTTTCCGATTGGACTCTTTCTTTTTCTGCCTTTTCCGGGATGGCAGGATCTTGTCGCGTTTCTCACTTCGGTCGTCGTGCTGGCTTACGCAATCGGCCCCCTGAGTGTCATGGCTCTCAGAGAGCAACTGCCTGATTTAAAACGACCTTTCCGCTTATGGTTCTCCCGCTTGATGTGCCCACTCGCATTTGTGATTTGTGGACTTTTAATTCATTGGACCGGTTGGGCAATCGTCTGGAAGCTAGGATTAGTATTTTCGGTATGTGGTAGTCTTTATATGGTTCCGCATCTTTTTCGCGGTCATCCTATGGACCTGCGTTCAGCCATCTGGTTGGTTCCCTTTCTTGGAGGTATCGTGCTAATGACTTGGTTCGGGGGTCATGGTGGTAGTCAGGATTTGACGGAAACGCAAGCTTTGTTAGCGGTTATTGGCATTTCGCTCGGCTGCTATTACTTCGCACGCCAGTTAGCGATCTCACCAGAAAAGACCAGAGAATACTTTGAGGAAATCGAGGCCGCCAGCATTGAAGACTTCAAAGTAGATTAGTGTTTGGAGCGCGGAAAAAGCGAACGCAGCGAACGGCCCGAAGCAGCAAACGGTCGTTATTGAAAGAGCCTCCCTTTCCATCTTTGAAGCCGGCGCGTCCATTTCACCTTCCGATAACGGGTTCGACAACGCAACTTGTCTTTCCAGGAACTGGAACATGGGGGATCCGGTGACTCAATAATTTGACGAAAACGATCGCTTATTTGTTCTTTTCGTGCAAATGCAGGGAATGTGTTGTCCGGGTAGCACGGTTGTTGCAGGACCTCCAAATAGGCCTGTTCATTTTGGTCGAGTTCGATGATCTTTTCGATGACTGCATCGTTGCTTCCTAGTTCATGATAATTAATAAAACTTGCTGGGTTGAAATCACGATCAACCAGTGGATTGCCCCAATAAATGGGGATCGAATCGGCTACGAACGCATCGGCGATTTTTTCAGTAACATAGCCCGGGTAAGAACAATTCTCGTAGGCAATCGTGAATTTGTATTGTCGTAAAAAGTCGTGCTTGTCTGAAATACGATGCCCTAAATTATTCTTGAAGCGACCTCCTGAATCGACGCGCTTGTATGCATTCAGTTTATCGAACAAGTCGTTGCGCAATCGGCAGGATGGATTGGAATAAACAAAATTACAAAAACAAATTTTTTCTTGTAGTACTTTTTCTGGATCCCATCCATCTTTTTTCTTGATGCGCCCCCAAAGTGCTAATGGCAACCGATAGTTTCTCGGGTCATCCAAGTAATCGAACGAAAACGCATAGTCACAAACGCGAAAATCGGGCCTCACATTTTCTCCTGTGATAAATACCTTGCGACACCGATACTTCAGATGGTTGGTACCGAACGGAAGAAAAATCAGAAGATCTGGATCCTCTGAAAAATCGAGGTCATACATCTCAGCCAAAAGATGACTGAATAAGTTGCGATGGTTATCCCAACCGCGATAGTAATCGGTGAATTTTATTTTTAGGCGAGGCTTCATACGATTGGCTTTCATACGCAGATAATATCGCGTTGATGACCATCCTGGCTGTCTTGAAAACGGTTCTCACTTCGGACCATTCTAGGGCCATCCCCTGCGATTCGCGAAGCGCGATTCTATCCATCCGCTCCGTAGACCTGTGCGTCACCTGTAATCGAATCGACCTAGAGAGAAAGGCAGAAGGATGGATTACGAGCAACAATCGTCGCAGGGATCGCATACGGGCACGCGTACTGTTTCGGGAACCATCCGACAGGCTTTGACCTGGATTGGTTTTTGTACCTGATGCGGCACGCAAACCTTATAGGCTTCTACTCGCTTTTCGGGGATCATCCGATAAGTCGTTACATTGTAGGTGCGCTGCTGTTTTTGTGGGACCATACAGCTGTAATTGACTTGGCGTGTCATGGGCACACACTCTGTCTCGCATACCTGAACATCTCGCACGCGTGTTTCCATACGATAGTTACAAACGCGAACTGTTCGCGTACGTACTTCCGGCTTACAAACCGTCACTTTGTATTGAACCGGTACCTGTACCTGCTCCGTCTTATAACACGTTACCGGAACCTGCTCCGAAACCATCTTGGGTACATAAACAGGACGACATGCAGTCCGCATCACCGAACGACCACAAGGATCGCAGGCAGGAACTTGAACGTTTTGATTCACCCAGCAGCCGGCATCACGACAAACGGTCTTCATGACAGTGACTGGTACCCTACGACATGTGGTCTGCTGTGCCTGTCGCACTTCGATTTGTGGAACCTGGACGGTGTAAGACTGTGCAATATCCTGCCAGACGGGAACTTGCACCTTGTAGGTTTGCGAAACGGTGCGCGTGACGGGTCGCATCACATTGTATTTTTCGACGCGCGTCCGCTGTTCAGGAACCATCACGGTCACATCACAAGAGCGGGCAGACGTTTCCGCGACCCGTTTGTAAACCGTATATTCTCGTTCTCTCGTTTCATTGCGATATTCGGTCACCGTACACATTTTTGTTTCAGTCACCATTTGCGGGCGCATCACTGTCCGCTCAATATACTGCGGACCGGTGGCGGACTCGGCTTTTACGATCGTATCTGCTGAAACACTGTCTCGATCCATGGAGGAAACAGCGAGGATGAGCAACCCACACAGGAAAGTTCGAATAGTCACGTCAGTACTCCATAGGAAAGGAGGAAGCTTTGTTAAAAACGGTTTACGCGTTCTTCAGAATCCAGAACCACCGATAAATGTATTCAGATATGTTTCTGTCAAACTAATTGCAATAAAAACGGCTGTCAAGTATTTCATGGCCTCTTTCCTTCACGGACGGACCCGCATTGGACCAAAGGAATGGCTTATGCGTCGTTTGCGTGTCACAGCACCGTTGAGGGTCAGAGAAAATGCAGGCTTTTGATAAGAAATAAGCCCGGTTTTAGGAGGGCAAAGATGCTAGCTGAAGAGAATGCGTGCTAGCTCGACGGAAGTGTCGTGTCGCAGGAAAAGCGTTCCCAAGAACGCAGGCAGCGCCCGAATCAAGCGATCGGCGGTTGGGAGAGAGATCCTGCCGGTTGGCGCATCACGGCGCGATCGTATTCTTTCGCCTCAATATCGAATTTATATTTCTTGAGTTCGAGATACATCAGCACACTCGCCAAAACCAAAGCGACGAAAGCGACGATCAACATGATGGTATAAATGGTCGCCCGTTGTTTGGCTGCGGCACTCACTGAACCATGACTCCATTTAGAATTGATGAATCTTCAAGGTTTTCAAAGCGAGTAGAAAAGGAACCACCAGTATTCCACTGAACTTTAAGAACTCGAAGACGATAAATCTGCCGAAAATTTAAGATTGCGACGCGTCTCTACTCGATCTTTTGCCCGGATTTCTCCCTGCTGACGACTGCGATCCACCCGACCGACCGACTTATCTGGGGTCGTCCGCACAATTTCAATCTGACCGAGGTACCTTCCACCACGATAGACTTCCATTGTATGTCCCTGGCGAATCCCGTCATCACTGCCCACGGTCACCTCGACAAAGATCTTGTCTTTCATCCGCTTCACCGCTGTGATCACCCCATCGATTGGTGGCGGAGTGCCTTCGATCGGTGTGTGTTTCGTGAGGCTATTGGCCTTCAATACGCTTTCTGCGAGCGTAAGTTCTTGCAGTAACTGCTGCCGCCGCTCCTCGATCCGCTGCCGTTCTCCCTCGCTCTGATGGAGCTGTTCAGTCAGGATCAGATATTCTTCAAGCTGCTTATCGATGACGCCACGAGTCTCTTTGATATCCCCGCGCATCTGACCATTTTCTTCGCGCAGCGAATCAAGTATATCCTGCTGATCCTTGACTTTCGTAAGCAAGTCGCTGAGCTCTTTTGCCCGCGCATTGTATGTGTCTTTAAGCGAATCGTTCTGCAGCGTCAGTTCATTAAGTTCTGCCTCAAGCTTCGCAACTTCCTGCCGCTTGGCAGCCTTTTGCGTTGCAATTTCACCCTGCAGATCTTTCTTTTGCGACTGAAGAAATACATTCTTCTGCGTCTCATCTTCAAGCTGCTTTTTCCAGCCGATCTTTCCTCCCGGGCCACCAGCTTCCTCACGGAGGACCTCGTCCCTCCAGTTCTTGTGCGTGGCGTAGATCATGACCGCAAAAGACATGAACACAACGCTCATACAGAAAATCAGAAAGATAAATATTTTACCCACGAGGTTCATCGAACCC
>CAUZBD010000112.1:0-6975 GCA_963577795.1 Planctomycetota bacterium
TGGACAAGAGCGGCCATTGATAGAGCTTGCGGAAGTAGACGTTGAGCGAGGGTATTCGGAAATAAATCGTGTTGATCAGATGCGGTCAATAACGATTAGTGCCGATGTAGAAGAAGGGGTTGGTAATGCGAGGGATATTGTCAAGCAGTTACAGACAGATTTTATGCCCAATATCCTTGCTGAATTTCCACAGGTACAGGTTCGCTGGGAGGGTCAGCAAGAACAAACAAAAGAATCAATCGGTAGTTTGCTTACGGGCACCCTGGTGGCACTCTTGGTAATGTTCTTTTTACTTACCTTGGTTTTCCGTTCCTATCTGCAGCCACTTTTGATTTTCTTAATCATTCCTTTCGGTGTGATTGGTGCCATCTTTGGACATGCAATTATGGGGTTGCCAATTACGCTTTTCAGCTTTTTTGGATTGGTTGCACTCACAGGTGTCGTCGTGAATGACTCGATTGTATTGATAGATTTTATTAATCGACGAGTTCGCGATGGCGTGCCCATCGACGAAGCGCTCATTGATGCAGGGCGGCGTCGGTTCCGCCCCGTGCTCTTAACGACGCTCACCACCGTGGTCGGGCTACTACCGATTCTTTTAGAGACCTCTTTTCAGGCGCAGGTTCTAATTCCGATGGCAAATAGTCTCAGCTTTGGGCTGATGTTGGCGACCGGTCTGATTTTGATCCTTGTACCGACGACTTATCGCATCTATTACAATTGGTTTCCTTGTTCCCTCGATCAAACAGACGACGAACCTCCGAAAGATTCTTCAACTTCGTTTGTCAATCAATCGCCGCAGGAAATCCAGAAAACGCTATCGGGTTCACCGACCTATGTTTCCTTCAGACCGGTAGATTGAATCGAGTCCGACGTAGGGATCGCAGAAGATTTCACCCGGCCATCGTTTCAGTTGTCGTTGATACGATCCATGACTTCATCTGAAATATTAAAATTAGATGAAACGTTCTGTACGTCGTCGTGGTCATCTAAGTTTTCTATCAGACGAAGGACTTTTTTGGCTGTGCTCGTCTCGAGATCGACGGTGGTCGAGGGGATTCTCGTAAGTTGCTGAAGATCGGCTTCGATGTTTGCCTGTTCTAGACTTTCGGCAACATCGCCATAAACTTCTACATCACACTTAATTTCAAATTTATCTCCCGAGGATTGCACATCGTCAGCACCGGTTTCAAGTGCAAGTTCCATCAGTGTGTCCTCGTCAGTTTTATCCTTCGAAATTAAGAAAAGGCCTTTTCGTTCAAACATCCAGGCAACGCACCCCGTCGCACCCAATTTGCCATCCGCAAGTTCAAAAATCTTTCGAATTTCTGGTGCGGTGCGATTGCGATTATCGGTGAGGATATCGCAGTAAACAGCAACGCCACCAGCACCGTAACCTTCGTAGACTATTTCTTCAAAATTACCACCTTCCAACTCCCCCGTTCCTTTTTTGATCGCTCGTTCGATCGTATCTTTCGGCATCCGTCCTGATTTGGCATCGGATATCGCCAGTCGTAAGCGAGGATTTTGATCAGGGTCACCACCACCCATCTTGGCGGCAACAATGACCGCTTTGGAAAGTTTCCCCCACAATTTTCCTCGTTTATTGTCGATCAGGGCTTTTTTATGCTTAATGCCCGCCCAGTGTGAATGTCCTGCCATGGTGAGCTCTCAAGAATAAGGATGACGATGCACGAGAATGAACAGATTCATTCTACCGCAGGAGAGAGTGTTGGCTCAATGACCACAAATTGCTGAGCGGCACCAAGCCCCATTTTTTATAATGGCTCGGTGCTACGAACGAATGCTTTCTTAATTGACAGGTAGTCGATTGACACCCTCACTCTTCAGGTAGGCAAATTCCTCCATCTGGAAGCCATTCCTCGAGCGGACATTTATCGCATTGGGGTGTTTTGCGGCAGTGCAGGTGCCCGAGCCGTACGAACAGCGCATGGAATTCATTGTAGAGTGAAACATCCGCTTCCAAATGACTTTGGAAATGCGATTGAATGTCTTCATATTCCGCGTCGTAATCCATCCACCGATGCCGTTTAAGTACGCGGTTGGTATAGGCATCGACTACAAATACAGGCCGCAGTGCTGCATAGAGCAGGATGGAGTCTGCTGTTTCGGCACCGATCCCGTTAATGCTCAATAATTCGCTGCGAAGCGTTTCAGTATCGAGATTGAAAAACCGATCAACCGATCCATCGTAATGCTTGAACAGATGTGCAAGTAGATTGCGAAGCCTTCGCGTTTTCATCCGGTAGTATCCAGCAGAACGGATTAACTGTTCAAGTTCTTCTACTGGCAAAGCGTAAAGACGATCAGGAGTTAAGAGATTTCCATCCCGTAACTGCTGGATCGCTAGTTGCGCGTTGCTCCACGCCGTATTCTGTACCAGGATGGCGCCTACGATCACCTCGAACGGTGTTTCCGCTGGCCACCATTTTTGTGGACCATAGACGTCGTAGAGACGCTGATAAATCTCATCGAGTGTGACGGTCATGCTAATGTTTCTGTACGCCTCGTAACGATTGATCGGACCAGTAGGGTGGGCGACTGCTTGGTGAGGAGTCACGTGCGGATAGTACTAAATACGCCGCATTTCACGAGTATAACTCAAGCATCGCCTGTTTTCGAGAGACTCATGCCACGGCGGTCCTTCCGTCGATGAGAGAGAAGCCATTTGGTTATTTGCGCTCTGTAGGCTGAGCGGTTCCCTTGATTGGTAGTGCAGGGCCATGCTTTCTCGCATCCAGACTGAAGCACAGTCGATGACCGTGATCTCAACCGGTTATTGGAATCAATCCCGCCGGCCGCTCGCGAGTTTTTTTTTCGTATTACCACTCATCGTTTGCTACGAGTTGGGTAGCTGGTGGCTGGGAGACGGGGCAGTACGTAACGGTGCCGATATTTGGTTGCAGCAACTTTTGGCAAGTTCGGGACTGGTCGGATGGTTTTTACTACCCATCTTGACCGTGACTATTCTCCTGGCTTGGCACCATACAACCAGACAGCCTTGGAAAATCTCTAGTAATGTGATCTATGCAATGGCTGCAGAATCAGCCTTGTTGGCTGTTGTTTTGTTGGCGATCGCGCATGTGCAGACAAACGTTCTCTCGATTGTTGGTGTACCGGCATCATGTGAAATTCAAATTGACCAACTTGCCAATGACACTTTCAGTCGAATCGTTCGGTATTTCGGTGCTGGTGTCTATGAAGAGTTACTTTTTCGCTTGATGCTTCTTCCGCTTGCGATGGCAGCGATCGGTCTAGCCATTGCCTCCCGAAGAATCAAACTCGCTGCGGCGCTTTTGCTTACGAGCTTTTTATTTGCCGCAGCACACTATCTCGGTCCATATGGTGACTCCTTTGAAATAGCCAGCTTTTCCTTCCGTGCGCTCGCGGGTGTCTTTTTTGCCGTCCTGTTTATTTTTCGGGGCTTTGGCATCGCTGCAGGTACGCACGCGGTTTACGACATGCTTGTCGGTTTTCCAGCATCCTAACGTTGGATTCCCTGTCATAATCTTCGCTTTGCATCGCAGCGTATGGTGTTCGCATGCATCGGAAGGCGTCAAGAGCAAAAGCAGGTTGCTCTTTAAACGCCAGAGAGGTCTTTGTGCGGCTTTCCGCCTGCGTTTATAATGTGCGATAATGATGTTTGTTTTACGGCAGCGGTTCACGTCAGTGGTTTTATTGAAGAGGGAATGAGCGTGCTCTCTATTCGCCCAAAAGTAGCTGAGTTGATTTTCCAGTTGTATGGGAGACCGGTGCACCCGGAACTTTTTAAGATTTTATGCACTCGAAAAATAGAACATGGTCCATACGAGGCGAGGGTCGACATTACGAGTGCCGGGCATATTGTGGCGTGGCGGCATCAAGGTCTTACTCTGACGGAGGTTGCCACCGGGGTGCACACGCCACTGCCACAAAAGCGACGCTTGCTTTCTTATCGGCTTCAGGGCGAGCGAAACGATCAAGTTGACTGTCGTGGTGGGGCGCGTTATTTAATGGGTTTTCAATTAGAAAAAGTGCAGCCAGATGTTTTCTGGAATTACCAGAATGAGTTGTTTCAGGATGGCGAAACAGAAGGCATGCTCTACCGATTTGAATCGAGTGGCCGCATGGCGATGGGGGCGATCAGCTACATTCATATCGATGTACGCATGCGTGCGCTGAGAATCCAAGCATTCCATACCTTCCCGGACGACTATGCGATTGTGAAGAGTCAATCGGTCTTTGAACTACCCTGCAAATCAGAGGCTCAGCAATAGCCTCTTAGACGTTGGCCGCTTCCAGTATCTGTGTTGTCGAAACACCCTCGACAAGCGGGGTGGCGATTACCGTTCCCCCGTATGATTCAACAAGTTCACGTCCGACCATTTGGTCTATCTGGTAGTCACCACCTTTAACGAGTACATCTGGCCGAAGGGCTTCAATCAATTTGAGAGGGTCGTCCTCATCAAAAATGATGACAAGATCAACGCACTGAAGTGCAGCTAGAATTGCTGCGCGATCTCGCTGACCAATCACGGGCCTTTTGGAACCCTTTAAGCGACGGATGCTCTGGTCGCTGTTGATCCCAACGATCAGTAAATCACCAAAATCTGCAGCCTGATGGAGATAGGTGATGTGGCCAACATGTAGTAAGTCAAAACAGCCGTTCGTAAAAACAATACGTTTACCGTTTGTATGATGCACATCAGATATTTTTACGGCTTGCGGTAAATCCAACAGTTTGGTTTCCACCGGTTGCCTCCGAGCGAGCAGTCTTCGCCGTAGTTGATCGCGGTGAATGACTGCCGCCCCAACTTGTTCTACTGCGATCCCAGCCGCAACGTTTGCGAGGCGGGCAGCGATTTGCCCAGACTTTTTTGCAGCAATGCAAAGGCCTACCGTTGCTAAGACAATATCGCCAGCCCCGGTTATATCGTAAACCGATCGCGGATCAGTCGGAAATGCTTCCCCCTGTCCGCGACGGTCAGCTAAGGCCATGCCATCCCTATCGAGCGTGACAATCGTCATTTCCAGTTCTGCCATCGCACAAATCTTACCCGCGGCCAGCACGGCACTGCGCGGTTCTGTGATTTTCATTCCTGACGCTTGCTCAGCCTCTGCTCGATTCGGTGTAATCAGGGTAGCTCTTCGGTAAATCGCATAATCACGACCTGCAGCGGGGTCGATGATAACAGGAATGTCGTGGTGCTGTGCGAGATCAATGACGCGACGAAGCAGTGCCGGTGGGAGTGTTCCTTTGTCGTAGTCGGAGAAGAGGATTGCATCACACGATGCGAGTCTATTTTGGATCCCACGAATCATTTTTGCCATCTGAGTGGGCGAAATAGGTTCACATGTTTCGCGGTCAACGCGAAGAATTTGATGGGGGTGGCGATTTGCAGCTCGTCCGATGAAACGGTCTTTGGTAGTTGTTGGTCGCTTGTGATCAAAAGTAAGTAGCTCG
This sequence comes from Planctomycetota bacterium, assembly GCA_963577795.1. Taxonomy (GTDB): domain Bacteria; phylum Planctomycetota; class Planctomycetia; order Pirellulales; family UBA7805; genus UBA7805. The sequence continues at coordinate 5,465 of CAUZBD010000112.1, forward strand.
CAGTCGACACCGATCTTTTCGAGCATACTCTTGATCGACTCCCCGGAATCGTCACTTCCTAAAATACCCGCAGCGATCACGTTGGCACCCAGATGGGAGAGAGCCTGGCATACGTTTCCTGCGCCCCCTAATTTTTCTTCTTGCGCATCTGCCTGCAGGAGAATGACAGGTGCTTCTTGGCTGATACGGTCGGCATTGCCCCAGGTGTATCGATCAAGCATGAAGTCACCCACGACGAAAATCCGTGGTTGTTGAATCTGGTCGAGAGCAGCGAGAAGGTCGAGATTTTCCATTCGAGTAAGCCGTTTATTAAAACCGAGTGATGGAGCGGCGGGGCCACTCTGGAGGATGGGTTAGGTGATGCGTCGTTTATAACGCTCACCGCAGATTCAGACCAGAGAATTTTTGCGACCCGAAGTGCTAGCAGAATAACGAGCCCTGGGCCGCTACTTTTACCGCGATCCGTTGCAACGTCACGCACCGCTTTTTTTAAACGGTCGGCAGTTCTCTGGCGGTTGCTTATCGGAGCGTAGAGCCTCTAAGAGAGTGGTCAGTTCTGCTTCGCCGCAAAGTATTTCGGTTTGGAGCATCACGGCATAGAGCGGGATTTCGCTTTGCCAGAGAGGCCGAATTTTGACGAGATCTTTGTGGGTGCACAGTACCGCTGCGGCGGTGCATGCCTGAGCGCGACTCAAAAGCCAATTTGCGTCCCGCTGGGTGTAGTGATGGTGATCCGGGTATTCTTTCCACTCCCGCACCGTCCAATTTTTTTGGGAAAGGGTTTGAAGAAAATTGTCCGGATTGCCAATGCCACAAAAAGCGATCACACCCGCATCATCAAGACTCGAAATCGATATAGTTTTCCCCCTACGTTCGGTAAGAAATGCCGCCCGATGTGCTATTTCAATCCATGCTACGTGCGGTGCAATCGATTGAATTCGGCTTTGAAGGAGTTTGCGATGTTCACCCGCAATGCAATCCGCCCGCGTGAGTGCCACCGCATCTGCGCGACGTAGGCTAACGAGAGGCTCACGTAATGTTCCTCTCGGGAAAAGATGTTCGAACCCAAAGGGTTCTGTCGCATCAATGAGAACGAGATCAAGGTCGCGGTCAAGACGACGATGTTGAAATCCATCATCCAGAACAATTGCTTGAGCCCCATAGTGTGCAATTGCTGTACGAACCGCTTGTACGCGGTCGGGATTTTGGACGTGTGGAACATCCGGTAGTTTCTCTGCTAATTCTACCGCCTCGTCGTTTTTCTCGTTCCCGTCTCCTTTGTAGCCCCGACTTACGATCACAGGCTTTATTTTTTTTGCAATCAACCAGTCGCAGAGCCATGCTACCGTAGGCGTTTTTCCAGTTCCTCCCAGGGTGAGATTTCCTACGCTAATCACCGGTACTTCGACCCGATGTACCTTTCGCCAACCGTGGTCGAAAGCATGATTGCGAACGTTGACGACCAGCCGGTAGGGAATTGCCACAAGACGGAGCAGCATCCGGATGCCGAT
>CAUZBD010000113.1:0-6962 GCA_963577795.1 Planctomycetota bacterium
AAGAAAATGGAGTCTCTACGCAGCTTGACGCCGGGCGCCGATCGCTTCCGATTTTGCAATTTCCCAATCGCTCTGCACCATGATGCGCACCAGATCCTCAAACGATGTTTGTGGGCTCCATCCCAGCTTTTCTTTTGTTTTTGTTGCATCGCCGAGCAGTAGATCGACTTCACTGGGACGTAGGTAGCGAGGATCTGTTTCTACATATTCAGAGCAGGGAAGACCAACCTCACGAAAGCTAAGTTCTAAAAACTCACGTACGCTATGGGTTTCTCCGGTGGCAATCACGTAGTCGTCGGGCTCTTCTTGTTGGAGCATAAGCCACATCGCTTCCACATAATCTTTTGCATAACCCCAATCGCGTTTGGCGTCGAGGTTGCCTAAATAAAGCTTATCCTGAAGCCCTTCGCGGATCCGCGTTGCTGCTCGGGTAATTTTTCGCGTGACAAAAGTTTCCCCTCTGCGAGGCGACTCGTGATTAAATAAAATCCCGTTACATGCATATAAATCATACGCCTCGCGATAGTTTTGAGTCTGATAAAAGCTGTATACCTTCGCACAGGCGTAGGGGCTTCGAGGGTGAAACGGAGTCGTTTCGCTTTGAGGTACTTCGTGTACTTTGCCAAACATTTCGCTCGATGAGGCCTGATAGACCCGAACATCTTTATGCTTGCGCATTTGCCGGGCTGCTTCCAAGACACGGAGTGTTCCAAGTGCGCCAACATCCACGGTATAAAGTGGCTGATCAAACGAGACGCGTACGTGACTTTGGGCACCAAGATTGTAAATCTCATCGGGCTCGATGGAAAAGATGAGACCTGAAAGACCTGTTCCGTCGGCAAGGTCTCCATAGTGAAGCTTTAGGTTGCCATCAGATTCATGCTGATCTTTATAGAGGTGTTCGAGTCGTCCGGTGTTGAAGGTACTTGCTCGTCGTACGATGCCATGGACTTCATAGCCTTTTGAAAGTAACAACTCGGCTAAATAGGAACCATCCTGGCCAGTGATTCCTGTAATTAAAGCGATCCGTGTATCCATGTTTGAAGTTCCTTCTTCGTCGGGCTTTGGAATCCATTCCAATTCTATTGCCAATTCCCATCCATAATTCAATGAGACAGCAGGCGTATCATTCTCTTAGGCGGCCATTCCCAATCGATAGAGCAAGCCGTGCCTAATGCGTTCTAAGCTATTATTTAAAAAGGGGATGCGAATACTGCAATTCGTCCTCGTTTCCCAAGGGAGCGGCATTTGTACCGAAGCGGTTGGCGAATGGTCAATATCAAACAGGCGCAAACTACATTCTGATCATTTCTGTATGCAGTGCCATAGTTCCCTGTTCTTTTGCTGATATTGACGGGGTCACCCGTTGCGCCTATTCTCCCGCCCACTTTTTCCTTTCTGAGAAGATCGGAAAAGGCAAGTCGATGAAAAAACAAAACTCACAACGAGGATGTATGCGTGTCGTCCATCTGGGTGATAGCTGCTAGCACGACGGTCGTGGCCTACTTGGTGACCTGGGCGGCGCGATGCTTAGCGCCAAAAATTGGGTTCTTGGATGCACCAGACGGAGCGCAAAAAGTGCATCAGCATGCGACGCCACTTCTTGGTGGTGCTGCCGTCTATTTTTCATTCGCAGTGGGCATAGCAGTCCTTTTGCTCAGCGACGGCAATTTTGCACAAGAAACGGGTAGTAGAAGTTTCTTGTTCGGAATCATGCTGAGTGGTGGTTTGTTCTGTTGCCTGGGACTTTGTGATGATCGTTGGCCCCTGCGCGCGCGCTATAAATTTTTGCTACAGATTGTTGCTGCCATCCCGTTTGTCTTGCTAGGGACATCTATTGCCAAAATACATTTATTGGGGATGGAAGTCGATTTAGGAATCATGGCGATTCCATTTACGATTTTCTGGATCGTATCGTGTGTCAACATCGTTAATTTAATCGATGGAATGGATGGGTTGGCTGCGACAATTGGTTTGATTGCCGCCACAACACTTGCCTTACTATCGTTATGGTTAGGCCAAACGAGTTTGGCTGCAATTGGCTTTTTGTTTGCTGCCAGTCTGTTTGGATTTCTTTTTCATAACTGGCCACCGGCGCGTATTTTCTTGGGCGATGCCGGAAGTCTGACCATTGGATTCGTTATCGGGGCTCTGTCCACGGGAGGTGCGTTAAAAACGGCGACCGGTTTCGTACTCATTTTCCCAACAGTATTGCTGGCAATTCCAATTGCCGACACCGCTTTGGCAATCGTCCGTCGTAAACTGATGGGGCGGGGAATTGGGGACGGTGACCGTGGGCATATTCACCACCGTTTGCAAGAGCGAGGTCTTTCGAAGGTAAATTCTTTATTGGTCATCACAGGTCTCTGCGTTGCGATGGCGGTAGTCGTGCTCATCGCGGGACAGATTCAGAGCGATTGGTTGGCTTTGGTATTAGGATCAGCGATTCTTTCCGCCGGTTTTTTGGGACGTATTCTCGGATTTCACGAGTTGCATCTTGCCAACCGAAGTTTACGAATTGTATTGCAAGTCGCTCGTAATTCCGCCGCAGGGTTAAAATCAAAGATGTCTTCAATGCGACTCACTGCTTCGGGAGTGCGAAATTCTGGTCTATTGTGGGAACTGGTAGAAACAAAGGCCAAATTGGCAGGTGCGATTGAAGTGAAATTGGCCGTCGAAGATCTGCCGTCTCAAACGCACAATGTGGTTCGGCGTTGGTCGCATCCGGAGACAAATCCAGAGGTGACGCCAACTTGGGAGATCAATTATTGCGTTGTACGCGGTCGCGATGCGCGAGTGGTCTTTGCAGCGAGGGGTTCCTGTAAAGTCGAAGAGGAGCAACAAGCCTTTGAAAGTTTGGCACACCTTTGTTCAGAAATTTGTAAAGATTGGCCTATCGATTCGCCTGCAATCCTCTCAATTTCAGATCATTTTTCAGAGTCAGCGGGAGCTGCTCAGGAAAAAGATACACAAGACCAGTTACTCGGCGATCGCGCAGCGTGATAGGGATGAAAATCGCTATTTACAACGCGTTTTCTCAGACAGCCCCGTTTTGCCGCTGCCGTAACCAGTGATCCGCAAGCACGATGGCGACCATTGCTTCGGCCATAGGAACAAATCGCGGTAGCAAGCACGGGTCGTGCCGTCCCCGCGTGCTTATTTGTGTCGCCTTGCCCTGACGATCAACAGTCGTTTGGGGTTGGGGCAGACTACTGGTTGGTTTGACAACCGCCCGAAGTACAATTGGCATGCCTGACGAAATTCCACCGAGCATACCCCCGTGTCGATTGGTCTCGGTGCGGATCGAAGTGGTCTGCTTATCGGCGACGAAGACGTCATTATTTTCACTGCCCCGCATCGTGGCAGCAGCAAAGCCACTCCCATATTCCATTCCAAGTACAGCGGGTAAGCTGAAAATAGCCTTTGCTAAATCCGCTTTGATTTTGTCGAAAACCGGTTCCCCGAGTCCTGCAGGTATCCCACTGGCGACAATTTCGGCAATGCCTCCGATCGAATCTTGTTCCAAGCGAAGTTGTTCGATCTGCGCAATCATCTTGGCAGCAGCTCCGTGGTCGGGACAGCGGACGATGTTTGCACTACCGTCTGGGAGTTGCTCCACATCGTTCAGGGTGACCGTGGCCGGATCCTCAATCTCAGCGCAGATGTCACCGACTTGCAAGACGTAGCCCAGAACGTTTCCGCCAAAAGCAGCACCAATAATTTTTTTCGCAACGACGCCTGCGGCAACGCGCACGGTCGTCTCTCGAGCACTCGATCGACCCCCTCCGCGGTAATCACGAAACCCATATTTGGCGTCATAGGTATAGTCGGCGTGACCGGGTCGATATACATTTTTAATATCCTCATAATCACGAGATCGCTGGTCTCGATTTTTAACGAGAATGGCGAGACTGGTGCCCGTTGTTCGGCCCTCGAAAACACCCGAGAAAATTTCTGCTTCATCCGCTTCATCACGCTGGGTGACGATCTTGCTTTGCCCTGGGCGACGCCTGCGTAAATCCACAGCGAGATCTTCTACCGATAGCGGAATACCAGGCGGGACACCATCGATAATGACAACGTAACCCGGGCCATGGCTTTCGCCGGCGGTTGTGATCCGAAATGCTTGTCCAAAAGAGTTACCAGCCATCGCCAGAATTTTTTCTGCGGTAACCGGTTATTTCCAGGGGAAGGCTTGACCGGTTAACTGCTCGAATGATTCGATGTACTTTTCCCGCGTACCACAGACAACATCTTCCGGGAGCGCAGGAGGAGTGCTTTCTCGGTCCCAGCCCGATTCGAGCAGCCAATCGCGAACAAATTGTTTATCGAACGAAGGCTGTCCACTACCAGGTTGATACTTATCCGCTGGCCAGAATCGGGAACTATCGGGAGTAAGAACCTCATCGATAAGAATTAATTCGTCGTCGATCAGGCCCCATTCAAATTTGGTATCTGCAATAATAATGCCTCGCTCACGTGCATAGGCCGCTCCACGGTTGTAGATGTCGAGGCTGCGACGACGCAATTCCTCCGCCACATCCTTTCCTACCTCATCGGCCATTTGTTCAAAAGAAATATTGATATCGTGGCCCGATTCGGCTTTCGTGGCTGGGGTAAAAATAGGTTCACTCAGTTGATCGCTTTCGACGAGTCCTTCCGGAAGCGAAACTCCGCACACAGCACTATTGTTCTGATATTCCTTCCAACCTGAACCGGAAAGGTAACCACGGACAACGCACTCGATTGGCACAACTTGGGTTTTTCGAACCAGCATGCTCCGACCGACTAGAGGCGCACGATCGACAACTGCTGGTAGATCCATTGCATCCACATCACACGTCAGCAGGTGGTTGGGTTCTTTGAGGAAATCAAACCAGAATGCGCTGCATTGCGTTAAGACGCGGCCCTTATCAGGAATGCCTGTTGGCAGCACCCAGTCAAAGGCACTGATTCGGTCAGTACTGACAAGCAGTAATTGATCTCCCAAATCGTAAATGTCTCGGACCTTTCCGCGACGAACGGGGAAAGTTTCTAAAGAGGTTTCCATTACGACGGCGTCGACCATGAATTCTTCCATTGTATTTGCGGTGTTCGGTTATCCGGATCGCAGAAACCACTGAGTCCTGAGCGATTTATGACGACCCCGTCGCCGTTTTGTCGCCCCTTTTGGATTTAGCCCCTACTCGTCCATTCAGGGCCGATTATAACGCGCAACGGAAGTGGCTGACTAGCAGTCACACCTTCGCGCGTCGCGAGCATTCTTGGACCTCGAATAGTTGAAGTTGAGGGGCAACTTCGATAAACTCAACGGCAATTGTTCTCGGGCACGTTCTTTTGGACCCAAGCAGGCGTGGTTCCAGTTTTTGACTGGCTGTGCCAGGGGTTGTGAAAAATCCCACAACAGGCGGCGATCATGGGACTAATTCGGTTTTCAGTAGCTCAAGTGGACCGGGTTGCTCCGGAGGCGTTGGCTCGGGCGTATATGGCTGGAATGGATGAGGTTCCCTGGCCGACCCGAGTCGTTGCTACGGATGGCGGGTTGATTGTTGATCGCCCCGAATCGGAGTCAGGTTGCTTCTATATTCCGTGGCAGGTCGAGGGTTTTTGTGAGATGACTCTCTGCACGGCGAGTTTGATGGAACGAGATCGCGCCTATCTTCTGGAAGTGGAACTTGCCCGAGGAACTTTGAATCGTATTCGAAATCAACTTGCCGCATGGGAGCAGGCAGGCCTCGTGATTCCCGACCCCATTCGAAAACGGTTGAGCGACGTTACCGAGGTTTTTTCCCGTGCGGTTACTTCGCAGCCAGATCCCGCGCAAGCGGCGACGTTGGCGTCCGAAGTTCTTGCCGAAGGTTTGTCCCTGACCGTTGCTCTAGGTGCGGCCTATGCGCAGCAGGCACTGGCGATGCGTCATGCTTCGGGAAATAAGCTGATCACGCTACTTGGAGCCAATTTGGGTGGGCGGCCTCTTGATAATCAAGTCGCTGAGCATTTTGTACGTACCTTCAACTCAGCCATTGTGCCGATGGCCTGGGATCAATTAGAGCGCGATGAGGGAGAGCACAGTTGGGATTTAACCGATGCACAAATCGCGTGGTCCAAGACGAATAACATGAAAATTTGTAGCGGCCCCCTGGTGTATTTAGACGGTGCACATATTCCCGATTGGTTGGTCCTTTGGGAAGAGGATTTAGAAAATCTTATGGGCTTGATTGCCCAACACGTGCGGTCTGTTGTGCAGCGATACCGGGGCCGTTTACACGTTTGGCAAGCGGCATCCCGCGTCAATTCGGGCTGTTTCCTTGGGCTGAGTCGGCAAGACACAATGCGTCTGGCTATTTTTATCGTTGAGACAATCCGTGAAATAGATCCGCAGACCCCAGTCGTCATCAGCTTTGATCAACCGTGGGGCGATCCGCGGAGTAGCCAAGATGCGGAACTTCCTGTTTGTCTTGCTGATACTTTGGTGCGGTCTAATTTGGGACTTGCAGGTGTCGGGCTGGAAATGAAAATCGGCTATCATCCGGACGGATCTTCTTTTCGCGACGTGATCGAATTTAGTCGGCAGTTGGATCGGTGGGCGATGCTGGGAATTCCCTTACTCGTTTGGCTGGTCGTGCCCGGTGGAGAAGGTGCTGATCCACATGCCAAATCGGAATCGATCCCGTATCCCGATGTCTGGACGGTAGAGCGCCAGGAGGAGTGGGTCCGTGATTACGTTCCAATCCTACTTGGCAAGCAGGCCGTGCAGGGCATTGTGTGGGATCAATTCTACGATGCCCATCCGCACACGCTTCCACATGGTGGACTGATTGATACGGCAGCAGAGGCCAAACCCGCTCTGGGGAGTTTGACTGCGATTCGCAAGGCACACTTGGACTGATCTTTAGGCTTGTTTTTTTGGTCGCGGAACGCGACTGCCTTTCTTTCTTCCCTTTTTGCGATGCGCCGATTTA
>CAUZBD010000114.1:0-6946 GCA_963577795.1 Planctomycetota bacterium
CGGCCATAAAAAAGAATTTTTTCTAGCGGCACATTGTCGGCCGTGGGCGCCGCCTGCTGATACGCGACGAGCAACTGCCTAAAAACATCCGCGGTAAGCGGTGCTGTCGGATGTCGGCTTGCCGCACAGCCCGACGCGCAGAGGCTTTCACCGTGTCCGTGCGGAAGTGCTTCTCGATCGTGTTTGAAGGGGTCTGCTGCAGTGTCGATGGAAAAAGGCGGAATGAGCGGGTCGATCGCTTGGATTTGCTGGGGACCGGCGGGCTGTTGCTGAGCGTGTGGCAAAGTCGTAATCGCTACACCGATGGCAAAGCCGAGAGCGAGAAAACACGCGAGGGTAAATGCCAAAGTACGCATCGTTTCTGTTTGACCTGCTGGTTTGGGTTGGTTTTCCTGTTCCGGCCCTCTCGGCCCGTGCTATGTGTCTTTGGATGCTACCGGGTGACGAAAGGTTCCCTCCGAAACAGAAAATAAAAATAAAATGTTTGCCGGAACGCGCTGGGGGAGCTGTGCGTCGAAGTTCCGGGCCCTTAGTCGAACCACTCGTCGTCCGGGTCGAACGCGGGGATCGGGACATTGATGAATTTCATCTCTCCGATCGCGCGGTGGCGGCAACCGGGCTTGATCAGCACCGCAGAACCGGGCCCTACCGGATGGCAGACTCCATCCAATTCCATCTCGCCTTCCCCTTCGAGGAAATAATAGAGTTCCGTCATTCGTTTGTGATAGTGGCCTCGCGCTTCTCCCTCGGTGGTCACCAGATGGAGCGAGGCGACCTTATCGGCATCGTCGGTGAACGCGCGTCGTGTTTGTCCGCACGGGCAGGGGACTTCGGGAATCTCATTGAGCTGACAGATACGATAAAGCGGTTCGGACAAATCGGCACCTCCTTGAGCGAAAGGGTCGGTTGTTTCAGGTTGCCTTTGCTACCCGCCTGCAGTGTCCTGGCTCTCCTGCTCGAGTTCAAGCCACTGTTCTTCAAGTTCGGTAATTTCTTTCTCGATTTGCGTAAGCTCAGTATGTGCTTTCTCGGCAATCATCGGGTCGCGGGTTGCGAGCAACCGGTCGCGGAGTACCTGTCGTTCGCTGTCGCGACTGGCGATCTTTCGCTCAACCGCGGCCAACTCTTTGCGCGCGCTTCGCATCTGCTGCTGCTTTGCTTTTCGTGATCTTTTTTCTTCATTCTTTTGGGATTTTGGTTCTGTCTCGGAGACGGCATCGCATTCGATCTGGATCCGATGGAGGTATGCTTCGTAGTTGGCCGGGTAAAGGGTTGCCCCACCCTCTTTCACTTCAATCACACTGTCGGCGATCTGGCCGACAAAGTGTCGATCGTGGCTGGTGAGAATCACAGTGCCCCGATATTCCTGCAGCGCCGATGCGAGGGCCTCGACCGTTTCCACATCGAGATGATTGCCCGGCTCATCGAGAACCAGTACGTTGTGGGGCGCAAGGAGCAATCCAGCCAGACAGACGCGTGCCCGCTCTCCGCCGCTGAGTACGCCAATTTGTTTTCGGATGGCGGCACCGCCAAACAGGAAACTGCCCGCGATATCGAGCAAGGTTTGCGTGCTCGTTTCTGGCCCACGGCAGGTATCGAGATAATCTAAAATAGTTTGCTCCGTCGGGAGTGTGGTGTAGACATGCTGGGCATAGACCCCGATCTGACACCCATGGCCCCAATCGCAAGAACCGCCAAGCGGGGCAAGAGAATCGACAATGGTCCGGAGGAGCGTCGTCTTGCCCTGGCCGTTGTCTCCCACCACCACCGTGCAATTGCCGTGTTCCACTTCCAAGTGAATCGAATCGGCAACCACCTCCTCGCCGTAGCCAATTGCCAGGTTGCGGCAACGCAAGGCCGTCCCTTGACGAAGGTTCGTTTCAGGGACGTGAAACCGCACAGTTTTCTCTGCGACTTCTTCGGCAAGTAGAGTGAGTTTTTCGAGTTGTTTCTTTTTACTGCGTGCCTGAGAGGCAGTGTTTGCATTGGCGCGATTTTTCTGAATAAACGTTTCGAGTTGCTTTCGCTTAGTAAGCGTGGCTGCATTGACTCTCTGGTCGTGTATGCGACGCTCCGATTTTTTTTGTACGTAGGTTTCGATATCCGCAGGAAAAAGGGTCAGTTCACCGCGTGCCAATTCGAGCGTATGTGTGCAGGTTGCCTTTAGAAATCCTCGATCGTGCGAAACGATTAAACACCCACCACGGAAATGCTTGAGGAAATGCTCGAGCAGTAATTGGGTACGGATGTCGAGAAAATTTGTCGGTTCATCCAGAAGCAGCATGTTTGGTTTGTGAAGGAGAAGTGCTGCCAGTTTGACCCGGGTCTGCCATCCGCCCGAAAGCGTTTGGATCAAACCGTGGAGTTTGTCACCGACAAGCGCAAACTCAGCCGCCACTTCACCGCAACGCCAGTCAGGCTCCCCGCTATCACGGATGAGAAAATCGAGCACACGCTCATCGGGCTTAAATGGATCGTGTTGCCGCAGGTAGCCGAGACGCAGATTTGGATGGCGGATCACTTCTCCAGCATCGAGTTCCTCCTCCCCGGTCAGTGCGCGGATTAAGGTCGATTTGCCTGCACCATTGAGGCCGACCATGCCAATTTTGCAATTCTGTGGAAGGGCAACCGTCGTGCGGTCGAGCAGTAGCTGTTCGCCGTAGCGTTTCTCTGCGCTTCTGATTTCAAGGAGTGTGGTCACGGGGCAGGGTGGTTTTGGAGTTTACAGCCAGAGGGTAAAAGCGGGGAGAAGTCAAATTGATCTGTCTTGAGGGTCGCTTATAATAATGAGCGGACCTAAAAACGCAAATACGGGCCGCATTCTGTGGAATAGAGAAGATACCGCGGGAGGGCGTTCACGGTGAGTGCCCCCGCCACAACGGGATGACCGATTCGCAGCAAGAAGAATTGATATGTGTTTGAAATGCCCTGGTTGGAATGTGCTTTTTTTCCTCTCTCTGTGTGCAGTGCCGCTCAGTGCAGAAACGGATCCGCCCGAGGTGCGTGTTGATTTTGAGCGGGAAATCCGTCCGCTCCTTGCAGACCGTTGCTTCCACTGCCATGGTCCCGACGCCCAGCAGCGGCAGGGTGATCTGCGTCTGGATGAGGAGCAAGCGGCGCTGGCCGATCGGGGTGGCTATCAGGCGATTGTTCCGGGAGACGTTGAGGCGAGTCATTTGATCGAGCGGATTACATCAGGTGATCCGGATCAACGGATGCCACCCGCCGACTCGGCCCGCAAACTTTCCGAAGATGAAATTAACAAACTGAAGCGATGGATCGCCGAGGGTGCAACCTGGGAGACGCACTGGGCATTTCGACCGATCGAGCGTGCGTCGCTGCCACGTGTGCAAGAAAAGAGCTGGCCGCGTAATCCCATCGATACCTTTGTGCTTGCGGGCCTTGAGCGGGTGGGAGTCCAACCGGCCGATCCGGTTGATCGCAGTCGCCTCATCCGGCGGGTGAGTTTAGATTTGACGGGACTACCACCGACAACACAAGAAGTCGATCGGTTTGTAACCGATTCCCGACCTGGGGCCTACCAGCGGGTTGTCGACCGGTTGCTCGATTCAGCCCGGTTTGGAGAGCGGGTGACGTCGATGTGGCTCGATGCAGCACGCTACAGCGATACGTATGGTTATCAAGTCGACCGGGATCGCTACGTCTGGCCGTGGCGCGATTGGGTGATCGAGGCCTTGAATGCCAATATGCCTTATGACGAGTTCATTAAAAATCAGTTGGCCGGTGATCTACGCCCGGATGCCAGCGGTGCGCAGATTTTGGCGACGACCTTCAATCGGCTCCATCCGCAGAAAACGGAAGGGGGAAGCGTTCCGGAAGAATTTCGTACGCAGTATGTTGCTGACAGAATCGAAACGGTAAGTACGGCACTTATGGGGCTGACGATGGAGTGCTGTCGCTGTCACGATCACAAATACGATCCTATTTCACAGCGCGAATATTATCAGCTCTTTGCTTTCTTCAATAATATCGATGAAGCGGGGCTCTATTCCTATTCGACCCAATCGGTTCCCACGCCGACTCTTTTATTGCCGACCGAGACACAGCGCGCAGCGCTCGCCGGTGCCAAAGAGCGGGTCCGTGATGCCAAACAGAAGGTTGCCGCAGCGGCCCGCGATGCGGAGCGGGCCTTGGTGCAGTGGCTCGCAGAAGTCGAACCGAGCGAGGTCGAAAGCTCCGAGCAAAGCAGTTCCGTTGATGCTGCCGAAAAGAGTGGCCCGCCCCATCGGCTTGCGCATCTGGACTTTGAAGGAGATCCTCCGCGAGGAACTATCCATATTCCCGGAATGTCCGGTCAGGGCGTGCAATTGTCGGGTGACGATGCGGTCGGCACGGAGGTTGGTGACTTTCGTCGCTACGATCCCTTTACCATCGCCCTCGCCTTGAGAACGGAGAAGCATCCTGAGCGTGCGGTGGTCTTTCATCGTTCCCTTGGCTGGACCGATGCGGGAAGTCGCGGCTACGAACTGCTTCTTGAAGATGGGCGACTCAGTATGGGCCTGGTTCATTTTTGGCCTGGAAATGCCATCCGTATCCGCACCCGAGAAAAAATACCCCTTTCCAAGTGGCTGCATGTGACGGTTGTCTACGACGGATCGAGTCGCGCCGAGGGACTCACTCTCTATCTCGACGGGAAGCGATGTGAAGTCGAAGTGGTGCGCGACAAATTAACGAAAAAGATCGCCGGAAAAGATGGCGACACTTTGGCATTGGGTGCCCGGGGTCGTGACAGCGGTTTTCGCGACGGACAAATTGACGAAGTCTCCGTTTTTGACCGTCAGCTTTCCTCGTTGGAAGTGGATGCGCTCTCCGGAGGAAAGCGATTGGCGGAACTTCGTGATCGTGGGCTGGAGTCACTTTCCCCCAGCGATCGACGAGCGGTGCGCGAGCATTTCCTGCTGTCTTCCAGTGAGGAGTATGCGGCGGTGCTTTCTGAGTTGCGGGATGCCCGTGCCGAAGCGGCCAGTGCCGCGGAGTCGGTGACAGAGATTATGGTCATGCATGATTCGCCTGGCGTGCGGGAAACCCGTCTCTTAGCCCGAGGCGCCTACGACCAGCCGGGTGTGCGTGTTACGCCCGAAACACCGAGTGTGTTTCCCCCGTTTCCTACAGATACTCCCCGTAACCGTCTCGGACTCGCCCGCTGGCTCACCGATCCAAAGCATCCGCTCACGGCCCGTGTCGCGGCGAATCGTTTTTGGCAACTTGTTTTCGGAGAAGGCCTGGTCCGGACTCCCGAAGATTTTGGGACCCAGGGTCAGTCGCCTACCCATCCAGAATTACTCGACTATTTGGCTGCTACTTTTATTGAGAGCGGATGGGACATCAAGCGGTTGATCCGCGAAATGGTCACTTCGGCAACGTATCGCCAGAGTGCGATGACCAGTTTCGATCTTGTGGAGATGGATCCTGAAAACCGACTTCTGGGCCGAGCGCAGCGGCGGCAGTTGCCGGCCGAAATGCTTCGCGACGCCGCACTGCAGGTGGGTGGCTTACTGGTCGAGCGGCGGGGCGGCCCACCGGTGAAACCTTATGAAGTGGCTGTCTCCTTCAAGCCGGTGAAACGCGATACGGGTGAAGGACTTTATCGACGAAGCGTGTACACCTATTGGAAGCGGACAGGCCCTGCACCCGCAATGATGGCCCTCGACGCATCGAAAAGAGACGTCTGTCGCGTACGAAGACCCCGCACCCAGTCGCCCCTGCAGGCGCTGGTGCTGTTGAATGACCCGCAGTTTGTCGAGGCCGGTCGCAGGCTGAGTGAGCGGTTACTGGCAGCACACGGACCTCAGCAACTGGTGACGACAATGTTCCGTACCGTGATTGGCCGGGAGCCAACCGATGCGGAACAGTTGGTCGTAAAACGCCTTTACGAAACACAAAAAAAGTATTTTGCACTCCATCCTGAAGAAGCAGCGTTGGCGCTTAACACGGGCGACGCGCCGCTTGATCCCGACTTGCCGGTCGCCGAGGTGGCTGCTGGTGGCGTGTTGGCCAGTTTACTGATGAATTTTGAGGGGTTTACGCGGTATCCGTGATTCAAAGGGCGTTCTAGATTAAGCTGTAGAGACATTGACAATGGAAAAGGGAACGATGCAAAATCTGTCTTCTGCAAACAGTTGTTCCGGATACGAGCTTGCGCCGATGAGTCGGCGACGACTGCTGGCGCAATTCGGGATGGGGCTTGGTGGGATGGCACTTGCGGATCTTCTTCCCCAGGCAGCGGTCGGTGCAACCGACGATGCAACCGATGTCGGAGAGCCTCCGCTCCTGCCGCGGGCCAAGCGAGTTATTTTTCTCTTCCAATCGGGCGGTCCTTCGCAGATGGATATGCTCGACTACAAACCCGAGTTGAACCGTCGCCATGGTCAGCAACTTCCCGAGGAGGTGCGGAAGGGGCAACGTCTCACCGCGATGAGCGGCAATCAGGCGAGTCTCCCGCTTGTCGGGAGCCCCTTTCGCTTTGCCCAACACGGCGAGAGCGGGAGTTGGGTCAGTGAACTTCTTCCCTACACGGCACAAATCATCGATCAACTTTGTCTGATTAAAAGCGTCTACACCGATGCGATCAATCACGGTCCTGCAATCACGTTCATGCAGACCGGAAGTCAATTTCCGGGCCGGCCCAGTATGGGTGCCTGGCTCAGTTATGGATTGGGGACCGAAAATCAGGATCTTCCGGCGTTCGTCGTTTTGGTGACCAAAAATAAGGGTGGGCAACCACTTGTGGCGCGACTCTGGGGAAGCGGATTTCTTCCCGCCGAGCATCAGGGTGTTCGTTTCCGTAGCGGGAAAGACCCCATCCTCTATCTGGGGAATCCCTCGGGTATCGGTCGACAGACGCGAGGGCGGATGCTTTCTGCGTTGCGTGAGTTGCACGAAATACAGCGAGAGACCAATCCGGACGCGGTGATCGATTCAAAAA
>CAUZBD010000115.1:0-6900 GCA_963577795.1 Planctomycetota bacterium
ACATTACGACCGAGGGGCGCCATTTTTTCGTACAGTAAAAGCATCTCTTCCACCCCTGCCGCTCGGCCAGCCAACGTTTTCACTGGGCCGGCACTTACCGCATTCACACGGACTCCTTGGGGGCCGAGATCGTATGCTAAATAACGGACGGATGCGTCAAGTGCCGCCTTGCAAATTCCCATCACGTTATAACCCGGGACTGCTTTTTCACCGCCGAAGTAGGTCATAGTTAACACGCTTGCATTGTCTGAAAAAATACTACGAGCAGCGTTACAAACAGAAATCAAACTATAAACGCTTATTTCCATCGCCATCTTAAAACCGTCGCGACTTGTTTCGACCGTCTCTCGGCTCAGATCGTCTAGGCTCGCAAAGGCAATCGAGTGTAGCAAAAAGTCGATCGTGCCAAATTCTTCTTTTGCTCGCTGCATGACCGACTGAATATCCTCATCCTTGCTCACATTCATTGGAACCAAGAATGCCGCCTGCGGGCAGTCATCCGTAAGCTTGGCAACCCGTCGTCGATTCCGCTGTCGCTCATCGTCCGGGCGATCAGGTAAATGGGAAAAACCACACTGCCCGCCTTCCGACATAATCTGCTGAGCCACGGCCCAGGCAATCGAATGGTCATTGGCTACACCCAGAATCAATCCTTTTTTGCCTTCAAATAGGCCCATAGCATTCACTCCCTTCTTGATTACCCATCCATCTGCCCAAGATCGGGTCGACGCCATTTATCCGATCTATTGCTTTTCCAAGACAGAACTGCCTCCATCTTGCCCTTGAGAGGCATCAAAATACCCCTAAAAGCGTCTTCACTCAACGGACCCCAGCCTCAAAAAGGTCCACACGTTCAACCTTCGGTCACGTTGACCCTGATCCGATGCCCGCAATGCAAGCAAATTGAACGGTCGGGCCACCAAAAAGGCGATCCTTACGTTGCTCTGAAAGGGGGGGCTGGCTACAATCCCGAGCCAACTTTAAATCACCCCTCTCGACATCAAGGAAGATGAGTCGATGAGCATGGAAGCCCCTCGACGCGCAAAGACCCACCAAGTCGATGGATCTCCTGCGCTGACACCCTTTGAGCAGATTCGTTATGCGCGAGAAATCATTCAGATGGAATCCGCTGCGCTAGGGGATTTGGCCGAACGCTTAAACGCCGACTTTTTAGCAGCGGTTTCTCATATTTTCAAATGTGAAACAAGCATCATCGTCACCGGGATGGGAAAGGCCGGACTGATTGGCCAAAAAATTGTCGCAACGCTCGCGTCGACCGGTACACGAAGCCACTTTTTAAATCCGGCAGAGGCTTTTCACGGAGATTTAGGCCGCATTCATAAGGATGACGTGGTTCTTATTTTGTCCCAGAGTGGAAAAACCGAGGAAATTTTACGGTTGCTTCCCTCGCTTGCCGAGCTAGAAACTACCATCTTGGCCATCACACAAGATCGTCAGAGCCCTCTTGGTGTCGCTGCTACCGTTGCACTCGAACTCGGCCCACTGCAAGAAGCCTGTGCATTGGGTCTTGCGCCGAGCACAAGTACAACGGCAATGCTCGCCTACGGGGATGCGATGGCACTTGTGGCCAGTCGTATGCGTAATTTCGGTCGCGAAGACTTTGCCCGCTTTCATCCGGGCGGGAGTCTTGGTGCTCAGTTGGCAGAAGTCGAACAACGAATGCGACCCCTCGCTCAATGTCGTTGGGCAGAGGAGAGAGAGACACTTCGAGAAGTTTTGAGCACACGCCCGATCGAGGGTCGCCGCAGTGGTGCGGTGATCATTGTGGATGCAACACAACGCCTCATTGGCATTTTCACCGATAGCGATCTCGCCCGTTTATTTGAAGGTCGTCAGGAAAATGCGCTGGATCGTCCCATCGGTGAAGTGATGACACGGCAACCGATACTTGTGCCCGCCGGGTCGATGCTTTGCGATGCGATGGCCATCATGGCCGAGAGAAAGTTGAGTGAGTTACCGGTTGTCGATTCGGATGGAAAACCAAGAGGACTACTCGATATTACCGATCTGGTTAACGAACAAACGGTGACGTCCGCTGCAAAAACAGGTGGCTCAGCGACCTCTGCAGTCCGAGGTCCACGTTTAATGCCGCAAAGCAAGGAGTGTGAAATAGATTCCGAGTCGACCCAAACACCCAACAGGCGGCTTTTGGGTTGACCACCTCAATCGACCTGCACATTGTGATTCCCTATGCCTTTCGACGAACAAGCAAGAAAGATTTCTCTGATTTTGAGCGATGTCGATGGTGTGCTCACGGACGGCGGAATCATCTTTGATAACGAAGGTATTGAGACAAAACGTTTTCACATTCGAGATGGTTTAGGAATCAAGATCTGGCAACGCGCAGGACTGCACTTTGGCATTGTAACTGGTCGATCATCCAATATTGTCCAGATACGGGCAAAGGAACTAGGGATCACTCTTGTTCGCCAGGGATTCGAAGAAAAACTTTCGGTTGTGCGTGAGATCGTTTCAACTTTGACATTATCTCCAGATCAGGTTTGCTATATCGGCGATGATCTTCCCGATCTCCCTGCAATGCAATACGTGGGAATGCCCGCTGCAGTGGCAGATGCCGCGATCGACGTCCGCGAGGCGGCTTCCTTCGTTGCTGATCGCCGAGGAGGGCATGGGGCAGTTCGCGAATTGATTGAGCGCATTCTGCGAACACAGGGCAAGTGGGCAGAAGTCCTGCGCCGATTCTCAGTAAACGAAACCTGAAGATCGGTCAGCAAATCGCGGCACCAATTTTCAACAAAACAAACGTAACTATGGTCCTCTGTCCAATAAATCGATGATCACACGCTGCCTACATACCCTGATAAGTTTCATCGTGGTGGTAGTGGTTTTTGCGCTGTATCGATTTCTGCTGGCACCGCTGCTCGTGCCGACTGCCTCTGTAGAGACCCCGCGAATTGAATTTGTCGACTTTTCAGAGACACCGCCACAAATCAAAAGACTTAAAAAATACTTCAAAGCAGATGACTGGGAGAGTCAACAGCCAATCGTCATTGAAAAGCCCGAATTCGCTTTATTGCTTCAAAACTATGAGGGCACTGCTGACGATCAACTGAGAATTAAACCCTGTACCTTTATATTTTTTCCCGAGGGACGCCCATCCAGCAAGCAAAAAAAACCAGTCGTGATTTTGAGGGCACCCGGCGGCGCTATTCTTGATTTTGAAGGCGGTTGTGATTTAGCACGGGCAAAAATTGGCCAATTGCAAGGCGGGCGACTTCTTGGGGAAGTCTCCATCAGGAGCCAAGATCCAGAAAATGATCCTGGGAAATCTTTTTCTCTTGTGACACGCGATGTAGAACTCCGTGAGGATCGCTTATGGAGTCGACAGGATGTTGCGTTTCAATTCGGCAAAAATCGAGGCCGGGGTCGCGGCTTGCAGATGCAATTTCGCCTCAACAACGAGGCTGAACCTGCACAAACAAATGACCAAATGCGGACAGTTGAAAGAGTCGAACTATCTCAGGATGTGCAGCTTTTTTTGGACCTCCCAGCGAAACCTCTGCTCCCCAACGATCCCTTTGCGGATTCTGTTTCGAAGCAACCAGTTTCGCAGGAACAAACTACCTCAGTCGAAGTGCGATGTCGAGGTCGCTTCCGTTGGGATAGTGATAAACTGACGGCATCTTTTAACGATCAGGTCGACGTAACAAGACATCATGCGAGCGCACTTCCCGATCGACTGACGTGCGATGCTTTGACCATTCATTTTGAAGAGTTGCGTAACCCAGTCTCAAAAAACCTTAAAGCGTCTTCGCTCGATACGAATATCCAACCAACACTTCTTATTGCCGATGGCACTCCCGTTCGTATCTCAACGCCTACTTGGCAAGCAACCGCACAGGGAAATCACCTTGAAGTCGAATTAAAAACACAGCGATTGATTCTGCAGGGAGATGCACCGGTTACCTTAACCCATCAGCAAAGTTCGCTGACCGCAATGGACATCGATTACCGGCCTGGCAAACAGGGCGATCTCGGTACGCTTCAGGCAACCGGACCTGGACGCCTAATCTCCGCCGGAGGCACTGGAAACAAGGCGTCCTTTGAAGCCAGTTGGAAACAAGTATTAGAAATGAAGCCTCATGATAAAGGTCAGGTAATTTCTATCCTTGGTGGTGGTCGGATACAGCATGCGGAGGCAAGCGCCTTGCAAGCGGAGAAGATTTGGTTGTGGCTGGATCGACTTCCGGAGGCAGTGCAACAACAAAATAAGATTACTCAGTCGGACAGTGCCTGGGGTAATTGGATTCCACATTCTGCGCTTGCACTCGAAAAAGTTCGGCTGCACGGGGAGAAGTTGTCAGCTGTGTCCGATCGACTAGAAGTGTGGTTTGAACAGAGATCGAACGGTGGAGCGGGCGACCAGGAAGCATCGTCTGGAGAAAATACATTCTTAGGATCCACCTTTGGCTCTGAAAATCTGGAGGGTCGTAAGGAACATAAAAAACAAGATCTATCAGAAAGCCATTACCATATTCAGGGGGATCTCATTCAACTTACATTAGCAATGTCTGGGCAGGGGCGGCCAACACCGACTGCCGTAAGTGTATCGGGCAGTGTTGAATTAACCGAACAAGGGACAGATCAACCTCCTCTGACTGTGCATGGCGACCACTTGGACTTATTCGATGCGGATACCCCTGAAGCAGTTGTTTCACTCACCGGTCAGCCTGCCCGAGCGACAGGCCGCTCGGCATCGATTACCGGAAATACACTGCAATTAGAGAGAGGTACCGGACGGATGTGGGTACGAGGTGCTGGTGCTATGCAAATTCCACTCGACCGCGACCTGCAAGGTAATCAGCTTGAGGAAGTAGAGACGTTAGGTATTACATGGAAGGGTCGGATGCATTTTGATAACACAACAATTTCGTTTGAGGAGGATGTTTATGCAAAGACGAAAAACCAGCAACTGCACACAGCGGATTTAAAAGTCACTTTAAACCGACAACTCAATTTTTTTTCACCTATCGAACGCGACTCCATCGAAGTTAAAAAAATTGCGTGCCTCGGGGGCGTACATCTGACCAACCGTGAGGTCAAAGAGGGACAAGAAGTAACACTTGACCAATTGACCACAACAGACTTAACCATTGAACAACCAAGCGGCCAACTCACTGCCAGAGGTCCGGGTGCAGTGACTTCTGTAAGAAATGGCGCTACCTCACAATCACCTCTATTTTTGACGACGTCGCCCGCAAAATCGACTCCTCTGCCAGATCGTTCTCAACAAAACGCCATAAACTATCTTAAGGTTGAATTTTCTAGAGGGCTTATGGGTAATGTCCATCACCGCGAGCTCACTTTTGTCGAAAGAGTTCTTTGCACCTACGGACCGGTCAAGCATCGGAAGGAAGAGGTCTTTATTGATCCGGCGATCGGTCCACGCGGCGATCAGATCGTTTTAAATTGCGATCAACTCACAGTCAGACAGATGGGCTCCAAAAAAGCATCTGACCGTCCTGTAGAAATGGAGGCCGTGGGAAATTCCCGTGTGAACGGTGAAAGCTTCAGTGCCAGTGGTCATCGGTTGACTTATACAACGGGTAAAGAATTGTTTGTCTTAGAGGGTGCTGGCGACACCTATGCCCAACTAGCACGTCAAATAAAAAACACACCACCCTCTAACCTCACTGCACAAAAAATATATTTCTGGCGAACAGAAAATCGGGTCCAAATGGACGGCGTCCGACTTTTTAACGGTAACTTACCACCGGGCGAGACAAACTAATAAACGCCTATTGAATTCGTCGCCGTTCTAACTCTAACCTTTCGACGATGAAGCGGACTGCAGAATCAGCCATTTGCTCCTCATAGCCGCCTGAGGTTTGCTGACCCTTGGCTTCTAAATTCGCTTGGTGCGGTATGCCGAGGGCTGACAATTTCATGTTCAGTCGCTGAGCACTTTCTATCCATGTTGGATGCGAACAAAACCATATATTGCGTGGCCAATAAAGAGGGTGGATATGAAGGGTAGCCGTATCTTGCCTGATTGCTTCCTCATTGGAATACATTTGAGCTAAGAAGGATTCTTCGTCGCTCCAACAACATTGGTGATCAATAGCAGGTGTGATTGCCGCGACGATAGGAAATATATCCGGATATTTAAAACTGAATCTCAGACCACCTTGTCCCCCCATTCCAATTCCTAGAAGAGCGATTTTCGGGGGGATTGCTTCCCAATGCGCTGCAAGCCAGGGAACCAGAGATTTCAAGAGATAGCTCTCGGCGGTGCGATTATGGTCGAATTCCACACATATTTTATTACTCCACCAACTACGACTTGTATGTGGAACAATCACTCTCAGACCGTGTTCCTCAAAAGCATTCTCGAAACTTTCGCGACCGGTCAATCCTTGTAGACCGATGTCATGGAGATAGATGATGGTATAACCATATTGACTGGGCCGCTCGGGCTGGAAAACATCGCATCCGTGCCCATCCACATCCTGATTTTTCCAGTTTCCCATACAATCTTATCGGCCCCGTACGTTTGTGTGATTTCGATAGATTGTATTTTAAAGCGAAGAATCAGGACAATCAGTGGGTGTCAAAAGAATTTGCCGCAATAAACTTCGAGAATATTCTCCGCGAGCGAGGCACCCTGCAAAGACACCGTAAAGGGGTTTACACTTAAGTTGTGGATTGTACATTGGCCTCTAAAGTCGCTCGATTGTAGCAATATTTACGCAAGCGACACTGTAAGATATGTGCCAACGGGGGGTAAAACGATGCAAACTGCCGGTCAACCCGGGTTCAGATGCATTTGCCCCATCGAGGCATTCACTGAAAGAACACACCCTCCCGCAAGTCCATGGCCCGCAAGCGGATTCTAGAAATTCTTTCCTCCTGTGATTA
>CAUZBD010000116.1:0-6872 GCA_963577795.1 Planctomycetota bacterium
TCGCCAATTGGTCCGGTCCGTCTCCATCGATCAGCGGACATTCTTTGAGTTTGGCGCGTATCGATGCTTCGGTAAATTGTTCGGCAGGAACCGGGCCGATAATGCCATGTCGATTGCGGGTGGGAACAAAATAAATAGGAATTGCCCCGATCATCTGGATGACCTGTTGTAGCGATTTATGACAATTGCGGTCGACAAGCACCACGTCACCTGGGCAGACCCTGCCGTGCCAGACGATCTTATTGGCGGTCGAGGTGCCATTGAGAACAAAATAAGTACGGTCCGCGCCGAAAGTGGTTGCGGCGTTGCGTTCAGCCTCTCCAATCACACTGCTGTGTTCGTTCAGCGAACCGAGTTCGGGTACGGAGATGGAAAGATCTGCACGGAATACATTTTCCCCATAAAAGTCAAAAAAGAGTTTTCCAGCAGGGCTCCGCAAAAAAGCAACACCGCCCATATGTCCCGGCGTATGCCAGGCGTAGTGATATTCTTTGGCGTAATGCGTCAGCGCACGGAAAAAAGGAGGCATTAACTGCTCGAGGTATTGCTTGATGTTGCGCTGGATCCGCCCGGCCATGAAACCGGGGGTATCTTCACTTACCCAGATGTAGCCATCGATCAGACCAAGCATATCGGTGGGAATACCCTCCACACCCAGTCGATCCGTGGCGAGCAAGATGGGGATCGTATGATTGCGCTGGCGAATGGATTCGATCAGGATGGTAACGAGCAGGCATCCATCGTCACGTTGCTGCGTAAGATCCCAGTCGACAACAACGCATCCCACGCTGGGGTCTGAGAGGAACCGCTGCCAACCATCTTCGTAGGTGGTGGCAGTCACCGTTTCGACTTCGAGTTCGCCGAGCGCGTTGACAATCGCTCGCAAGGACTCCCCCGCAGCGGAAGCATCGTGAAATTCGTCATCGATAATCAGGAGGCGCAGTGACATGATTTTTGCACCATGGTGTTTTAAAGACGATGCATTTTAACAAGAATGTACTTGATTCCTACCGGATGAGTGTGTGGTAGAGCTGTAAACCAGGAAAAAGAAAAAACTTCTTTTCATGGCCCATGCGGTAAAAGCGATGGTGCACTCAGAAGACGGAGCGTCCCTTCAATGGATCCGGTTGCAGTCGGTAAGAAACGGGCACCGCGGTTCGGTTGCGGCAATCGACTGGGTAAGTCTCGAAGCGAGCCCTTCATTGTGCCGTGTGGCGTTTCGTGCGATTCGCCTAGCATGAATCACCCAAGACGCATGCTGCTTCTTGCATTGCCTTGCGTAGGTGCAGCGCACGTGCCGGTGGCTTTTTCGTTACGGGCCTGTGCACTTCAGTTCGCTGGCGTCACTGGTATCTCCATCGCTTTTTGTAGCCATGTTGTGATAAGCGATCGGTCCCGTCCGCCGCCGATCATCCGGCGGAAGTCGGTCGACTAGGTTTTCAACTACATCCGTCGCTTGCTTCGTTCGAGCGACCGACCGCACATGCTTTGGCAGAATCACATCGTATACCAAACCAATTTTCTCGAGCGTGCGAATCAACAGGAAGTTCAAGTCGATCTCCCACCAACGATGCCACATGCTGGCGCTGGCTTGATCGTAGTGATGGTTGTTGTGCCATCCTTCACCGAATGTGAATAGCGAGACCAACCAATTATTACGGCTTTCCTCATTGGTGTCGTACGACCGATAGCCGAATAGATGGGTCAATGAATTGACCGACCACGTAACATGCCAAACCAATACCGTGCGGACGATCGCCCCCCAGAGCATCAAGCTCATGCCGAATTGAAAGCCTGCATACGCACTACCTTCATTGAAGTAGCCGATAACGAAACCAAGAATGTAAAAGAGCAAAACGTGGGCGGCATAGATTCCCTGCCCGACCCAGGTTTTTTCTAGATACATATAAAATGGATCCTGTAAGATATCTTTTGCGTGCTTCTGGAGCATTGCCGCATTGTGGGTATATTCGTTTCGAAAATAAAGCCAACCGACATGCGACCAGAGAAAGCTGACCAAGGGGCTATGGGGATCGGGCTGCTCGTCCGCGGCACTGTGGTGATGACGATGATTGGCAACCCATTTGGCGGGTGTGTCTTGGAGGCAGCAGAGTGAGACAACCACCCAAGATCTTTCGAGCCACTTGGGTGTTTTAAAGCTGCGATGAGTGAGTAAGCGATGATAGCAGATGGTGATCGATTGTCCAAATAGCGGAGTAAGCACGATCGCCAAGAGAAGTCCAGTCCAGCTGAAGAACCACGGAACGAACGCCAAAAGCGCAAGCAGGTGGATCACCGTGATACTGATCGCGTACACCCAGAGAACTTCACCCTGAACCGTGGTCGGGCGCGCGAGCGCTTTCGCATCTTTTTTGGGGTCGTCAGACTCGAGGTGTCTGTCTAAATTTCCGCTCGCCATTGGATTTTCGACCCGTGTTGCTTGTCGCCGCTAAATTGAATGTCAAATCCTGGCAGCATCTTACACCATCAGGACCCGTTTTGATGATAAATATTTAGTGATCTTCGGCGCATAAATTTTCAGCTGCTCGATTGTGAACCAAACGGTTCTTGCCAAGCGTTCTTTCATCCGCCTGAGCAGTTATGCGGCAATAAGTGCCTGCCTATTTTGCCACCGCCCCCTGTTTTCAGGCGCCTCGTGGTTTGCAACAGCAATCCATCCAACCAAGGCAAAGAAATTCGCCACGTACTTTTTTCTAGGGAAGCGTAAAAACCGGGTTGACCGTCGCAGGGAAGCGGCATGTTTTTTAAGGGGTACGCAATCGGCCCCGGCAATCGGAAGACCGCTTCGAGTCGCACGAAGTGCAACGGGCCCGCACGCTGCGTCGTTGCCCACCGCCCCAAACTGGGCATTTCCTCTACCGGTGCGTGGGCGATAGAGGGACTAGAATAAATGATACAATGCCCGAAGAAATCTCACAATGGCCCATTGCGCGACGCAGAATACGACGCACGCTGTGCAGATTCCGGTGTAATCGACCCGGACCTTCAGGGTCTGATTCGTGCATGGCCCAGCCTCTCAGAGTCAGTCCGCAAGGAAATCCTCAAACACCTACCGTCGCCTGCGTCGCGGTAGCACAGAGAGAGTCGTCGATCAGAACTCTTTGCGGCTTACTTCTTTGCCGTCCTTCACTGGGTAGGCAAGCGATGCTGTTTGTCGTTCTGTACGACGGTGAATCATTTCGGCAATGAACCCTCCGCTGGTGGTTGTTTGAGACGTAATTGAAGCACGTTATCAGCTCGAATACGTTGTTCCTCGGACAAAGTTGCGCCATGCGAAATAAGCAGTAGTGAAAGCCTTGGTTTATTTTTAACAACTGCTACGGCCAACAAAGGATGATGGCCCTTGTTGAGCGAATTCGGATCAGCACCCAACTCTAAAAGAACATCAAGTTTTTTAAGTGCTTCATTCGATTCATCCGCCAACGGAAACGCCCAGAGCAAGTTCAATTCTTCCACACCAGGCAAGCCTGCACTCAACTTTAGATTTATGTTTGCACCCGCTTCTACAAGACTTGGTATTTCACTGAACAGCGGGTCTCTGAAACCATCGTAGGCAATCATTTCCAAAATAAAATCTAGATCATCGGTACTGAGTTTATCATATGCGATTTTTTTTCTAACCGTTTTTATACCCTCAGATGTATCGATGGTCTTGATTGTTACTTTTCCATCCTCGACCGTTTCTAATGCGCCCTTCATTGCGTGTTGACCGTTGGGAGAGGTCCATGTTCGTTGTTTTTGATAATTTTGTTTTTGGACTTCAGGCCCAACGATTTCGTCCCACTTTTCCATGCGGAGGTTTTCGCTTGCAAATGATCTGGGGGCTTCGATGTGGTCCGAAATGACTAACTGAAACGCGTTAAGCGCTCGGTTATGGGTGCTTTTAGCTGCAAACTTAACCGTAATTTGGTCAGTGTTGCCGACGAAATCCCAACGCAGGTAGTTTTCGTTTTCGGTGTAAGCCCATGTATCTGCGTTGTCAAATTCGTTGTTGTCCCAGTTGCTATCGTC
Source organism: Planctomycetota bacterium (assembly GCA_963577795.1). Classification (GTDB taxonomy): domain Bacteria; phylum Planctomycetota; class Planctomycetia; order Pirellulales; family UBA7805; genus UBA7805. The sequence goes on from CAUZBD010000116.1 coordinate 4,033, forward strand.
GTATGTTCGGGAGATGGAATTGACAGTGACACGGACGACATTTTGAGGCCCTTTGTCGTCGCTGTCGTTGAATCCACCGTGGTAGGTAATCAGAGTGACTCTCGTGTTGTCGGGAATGTCTGAGATTGTGAAGCTCTTGATGCCCCTGACCCAATCGCCCATCATCCGAGCCGGAATATGACCACCGGTATTCCATGTATCGCCGCCTCCCCCGGTGATGCTGAAGTTCAGTCCTGCGCCTGTGGCACCGTTGCTGTCGAGGAGCCCGCTGTATGAGCTACCGCCGGGAGGATTTGGATTGTAAACATTGACATTGTTCCAATTTTCCGCGCTAACAACGCCGATGGAAGAAGCGGTGGGAATACGGTCCGTATTTGCATCTGGATCGGCAGTGGTTTGTCTATCAAGGTTCACGCTGACGATGGTTTGCGCATTCGCCGAAACTACCACGAGGACGACGAAAACTACGGTGGAGAGGATGGCGATGACGTTCTTACAATTAGCGACCATTGCATCGTTCTCCCTGTGTTGTGGGTCAAAGAAATTGGTGGTCAATTGCGATTGATGGGAAAAAAGAGACAAGGGAAATTCGCCGCAAGCCACCGGACCGGGGACCACAGAAACCTCAGGTTTGCCAGAGGATTCGGCTCAGTGCGTTGCTTTGCCAAATCAAATAGTGGGCGATGAGGGACTCGAACCCCCGACATCCACGGTGTAAACGTGGCGCTCTAGCCAACTGAGCTAATCGCCCAACGATGAAAATGTCATGCCATCCTAACGGTCCATAAATCGCATCGTCAAAGGGGGAGTCTGTATCCGGGAGGCTGCGATGTTGCCGTTGCCCTGGCCGCTCCTCTACCATACCCACACACGCCCCACTCCCTATTGACCCAAAGAGACACCCGCGTGACCGTCGTGAAGTCCATCCTTCTTGCCGTGCATCTGGTACTGGTCAATCTGGCCGCCATCGGCCCGCTGTTCTGCATCGGGCTTCTCTGGCGCGATGCGGTTGCGGCCCAACGGACCGCGCGGTGGCTCGCTCGACGCGCGTGCCTCAGCCTGCTAGTGGGGATGTTGCTCGGCGGGCTGCTCATGGGACTTTATTCATTTGGGGGCGCTGCGCTCGATGGGACGCGCTTTTACAAAGCGTTGCTCCAGATTCCACACGATCGGCTTTGGTGGGGTGTGGCTGAGTTGGCCTTTTATTATTTGTGCATGCTGCCGGTGGTTTTCTTTTGGCAGCCGCTCCTCCGCTGGCGATGGCTGCTTACGCTGCTCTTTTTTCTGGCAGCGACTAATCTGATCTATCACTTTACTCCGATGTTTGTTCTCGTCGGCCAACTGCAAGGGAGCCCGGATTCCACACCGCTCACCAACAGCGAGCTGCTGTCGCTCTATTTTTCGCCACCGGTACTCGCTCGCGTCGTACATCACCTGCTGGCAGGGTTTGCAATTGTGCCGACGGTGCTGCTACTCCGCACAGCAGCGCAGGCACACCACGCAGGAACGACAGCGGCAAAAGATGCGTTTGAAGCATTGGCCCGCCGCGCCGGGCTTTGGATCCTGGGGGTGACGCTGCTGGAAATCCCCTCGGGCATCTGGTTTCTGTTTCAGCTTCCAGAATTCGCGCAAGATCGGTTGCTCGGGGGCAATGCTTTGGCGACCAGTTGGTTTGCAGCAGCGCTGCTGACGGTCATCTTGCTCTTGTATAAAAGTGGTGCGGTGGTCATGGGCGAAACGGCTCGCCGCGATGCGCGGCAGGTTGCTGCGCTGCTGTTTGCTGTGATTTTGATGATGACCGGGTTGCTTGCGTTCCTCCTGCCACCGCATGGGTAAGCTACAACACACGGTGGCCGAGCGTGCCCGCAACCAGTTGGCCGGCGATTAGTGTGGCGACCACCGCACTATCGCGATGGAGCAGGCGTGCATACGGATCGATGCCCCTGTCTTCTGTGAGGCGAATCACCGCCAGCGATGCCTCCTTGCCTGCCTCAATCGTGCCGAGTTGGTCGGCGAGCCTGAGCCCCACCGCGCCAGCGAGCGTGCCCATTTGCAGCACCGCCTCCCCCGATAACTCGGGAAACGTTGCCGCCACGTGCTGCATTTCGCCCCAAAGACTTAAATCAGGATTCGAACCACGACCGTCGGTTCCGAGTGCAACGTTGATACCCGCCTCAAGCATGGACTCCAGGGGATAGGGAGCGTGACCGAAATAAGTGTGGGTCCGCGGACAATAGACCACCGTAAACTGCGTGCGGTGCGCGGCAACGAACGCGATTTCTTCATCCGTCAGATAATTGCCGTGGGCGATCAAGACGCGTGGGGCAGTGGCCAGAAGTTGTAAAAAGGCGAGGGGAGATTTGCCAGCCGGCACAAAATCGTTCGCTCCCCGCTGACGGAGTAGATCCTGAAACGGACCCGTTCCCGTGGAGAGAAAGGCAAGTTCATCGCGCGTTTCGGCCAGATGGACCGCCAGGGGAAGGTTGTGCGCAACGGCCAGGCGGACCACCTCCTCCCAGACCTGCTCGGCGACCGAGTAGGGCGCGTGCGGGCTGAGTCCGCACTGCACACGCCCCTTCTTTTTCGCTGCAGCGAAACGCCGGGCCACTTCAAGTACCGTATCGATTTGCCCGTCACCCGTTGCGATCAACTCCTGGTGTGCCAGATAATGGAGCGGTGGATCGGTAGGCAACTCCCCTTCAGTGACGATGTCCGCGACGGCGACCACACCCGCCTTGAGCGATTCGATCACCCCGGCAGTCAGTCGTTCGCCACTGGTTTTTCGCGCTGTCGATGCGCGCCACGAAAAAACCTCGCCGATCCAGTCTGCCAGCGGAATA
>CAUZBD010000117.1:0-6848 GCA_963577795.1 Planctomycetota bacterium
GAAGGTCTTTAACCCTGAAGGTTGGGACGGACATACTGGGCATGTTCCCATTGATTCCCAGGTCCAAGACTCCCTCTTGCCCAGCGTACCCTAAATGGACATCACCCACCGTCCACCCGTTGTTGTGGTAGATCGACACAAACTTTTCGCTCGATGGCATATGGTCCACGTTAATCCAGATCGCAATGGTCAACTGATCGATACCCGAGGCAAGCTTCGGTAGTTCAACGCGTTGACTGAGTCCGTTTAGTTTCAGCGCTTTACCGATCTTACCCTCTCCAAATCCCGGCCCTCCAATGGCAACTCCGTCGTTGTCATTGCCTGAGCTGTCGGAAACGTTTCCCTCAAATTTCCAGTGTCCCAGCAGTCCTTGCCGATCTTCAATCTTGTAGAGTGCTTTGACTGTCGTCGGTTCTGGCTTTGTAGCTACGGCAACTGGTTCAGCGGGTTCAACTTCTGGCGGAAGAGCCGACTGCTGCGACTCACCACACCCCACCAGAAGCAGGGCTGCGATTGTTGTTAGTAGGAGGTGTTTCATTTGTATTTTAGTACCGTTTATCGTTGAGAAGGGTCTTTCATATCCTGCTGATCGGAAGGATTCTTCCAAAACGGAAAAGCAAACTGCCTGAAATATCCCTTGGGGAACGAGGTGTCGGCCAGTCCGGTGGATTCCGGCCACTGGTCACCCGGCAAATGGTAAGTCCCAAACAAAAAGTCTATGAATGGAAAATGAATGGCAAAATTTTTGTCGTATGCAGAGGGATTGTCGGAATGGTGCCAGTGGTGATATTGCGGAGTAACAATTAAATATTTCAGGAAGCCAAATTGCATCCGCGTATTGGCGTGTGCAAGAACAGCCTGCAAAGAGACGATTATGACGTACAGATAAAACACTTCGAGTGAGAAACCCAGCACATAAAGAGGCAGGTAAGAAAAGGCCCGGGTTAACAGCACATCAATGATATGCAACCGGGAACCCGCCATCCAGTCCACTGATCTGATTGAATGATGGACCGCATGAAACCTCCACAAAAACGGCATCCGATGAAAGGTGCGATGAGCAGTATACTGAAAAAGATCCGTGACCAGCAGAGCCAATGGCAATTCTAAAAAGAGCGGCAGGGTCTGAATGAATTGGTGTAAACCTTCTAAATGCAGACTGCCAAAAAAGTAGCTTGCGGGTGCCTGAACAGAAACGGCTGTTATTTGGACCAAAAGATGCCCGAAGGCGAAATAAATCAGATCAGTTTTCCATTCTTCGTGAAACTTTGACTGGTTTGTTCGCTTTGGAAAAAAAAGTTCCACTGGAATGAAAATCAACGCCAAGACCAACAAGTCCAACAAAAGCCAGTCCAAGCTTACATAAAAACCAAGATCATTGAATTGCTTGATCTCAACAGTAGCACCGCCCATCAAGATGGAAAGTCCGCTGATAACTGTAGCCAACAACGAAGGGATCTTGCTTTTGCAGAGGATCAAGCTAACCAACGCGAACAGGAATGAAAACAACATGCACATCAGCAGAACGCCGCGCAGTATTTCCACTGGATAATTGTGGCGATATTCCGGAGTTGTCAGGATCTCTGGAAATAAAAAACACAAAACACCGCCAAAAGAAACCAACGCAAAAAAAATGGAGAGATAGCCACTGATGTAACCCTCTCCAACCTTAAGGCGAGCGTAGCTAGTGGCATTTTTTTGGTTTGTTTTGGAATGCTTCATCACCTTTACTCGGTTTTATACTGGTGATCAGTGTTATCAATCCCTTCAGCTTTCAATTCTTCACCCGTCTTGCCTGGTCTCTGCAACCAAGCCGGCCTTCGTGACTAGTATTCCAAGCAAGGGAACCGCCAATACTCGGAGGGCTAGTGTGGTGCGGAGCATAGCCGCTTTCAGGCTCTTGTTCATGCCTTCGCCTCAGGGTAGAAGGGGCCTGAGCGCCTTCTCACCGTCAGTCGGATAGAGGGCATCCTCTTTCTCGAGCCGGGCTATCATGGCTTTGGTCATTTCCTTCAGTTTCTTGGGGTCGCTTTTGGCAAGGTTGCTCTTCTCGTACGGATCATTCTGCAAATCGTACAGTTCGTATTTGGCTTTTCCCTTGTAACGGTAGATCAATTTCCAGTCTCCCTTGCGGAAGGCGGTGAAATTGGAACTGCGGTGAGAATGGGGGAAGTGACACATGAAATGATCGGGCCGTCCGGGGTTTTCCTTGCCCGAGAATTGCTTGAGCAAGCTTACCCCGTCCACGACGTGATCCTCGGGATTCTTTGCCCCTGCAGTTTCGAGAATGGTTGAGTAGAGATCCATAACCGTTCCGATCTGTTCATTGTGGAGGGTGCCTCTTACGACGGGAAAGGAATTTTTCTTTCCGGGCTTGGCCCAGCCCGCAATGAAGGGGACGCGCATCCCTCCCTCGTAGCAGGTTCCCTTTTTGCCCCGGAGGGGGACCGAACTGGAATATCCGTGGACTGGACCCAAGGGGGCATCCGATCCGTTGTCCCCGACAAAAAGAATCAAGGTATTCTCGGCAACGCCCTTGCTTACGACGTGATCCATGAGGTCACCGAGGGATTTGTCGATTCCTTCGATCAGGGTAGCGTAGGCTTGGGCGCTTTTCGGTTTCTTCGAGTCCTTGTAGTTGTCGGAAAAACGGGGGTCCGAATTGAATGGGCTATGCACCGCGTAGTGAGACATGTAGAGAAAGAAAGGCTTTTCCTTTTTCAAAGATTGGTCGATGGCGGCCTTAGCTTCAAGGGTGATCGCTTCCGATAAAAAGGTATCGGTCTTGTGGTATTTCTCGAGTCCGGGCACGGCCCGCCTTTTTCGCTTCGGGTTCAGGTTTCCATACCCGTCCTCCCCATAATAACTTCCGGGCTGTCCGAACGAACACCCTGCAATGTTTACGGCGAAGCCCAGATTGGTCGGATCCTCCCCCTCGAATCCGGTGGGGGCGAAGTGGGCTTTGCCTGCGAAAATGGTATGGTAGCCCGCTTTCTTGAGATTGGAGGGCAGGGTGACGTCCTTTTTGGTCAGTCCTTCCCAGCGCCAGCCTTTGGGACCATTGTTGCGCTTCTCGGGGGCAATGAACTGAGTGACCCGGTGACGGGCGGAATTTTGTCCCGTCATGATGGATGCTCTCGTCGGCGAGCAGACTGACTGGGCGTAAAACTGGGAAAAGCGAATCCCCTGCTTGGCCAACCGTTCCATGTTCGGGGTGCGGTACCAATCGTTGAGCGGATGGCGTTTGGGTTTGCCTTCCTGATCAGCAAGCATCGGGACGGAAGTGTCCATCAATCCCATGTCGTCGACAAGGAAGAGGATGATGTTGGGCGATGTCCGGGCCGATGCGATGGAGCAGCCAAAAAGGAGGGCAAACAGACTCAGGCGGAAAGGTTTTGTCATGGTAAGTTGGGATAACGTTTAAACAGTTTTACAAAGACTGATAAACCAGTTGGGCAGCTTCTCCTCGAGTGAGGTCTGCATCCGGCTTGGCAAGCGCGGGGACTTTCTTTTTGAGCAGACCGGAAAGGATCTTTGCCGCTTGGGCGCCGCTTACCTTTTTATCCGGGTGAGCGAGAGCGGTCCTGAAGTCCTTGCTCGGCTCGAAGCCAAAGAAGGGCTGTTTGGACTGCGTGGAGTAATCGTAGAGCGTCTCGACGTACTTGAAGGCGGCATGCCCACGCGGCACGTCCGTGAAGTGCGAGGCGGTGATGCTTAGGGGGATTTGCAGTCCGTTCACGGCCATTTGAGAAAATTCGCCCATGGTGATCGCTTCATTGGGGCGGAAGCGGTAGGCCTTCATTTCCAGGCTGTCCAAACCTTTGGACTTTCCTGCCGTGTCGTAATCATCGATGTCAGGTCCGTCCACTGCCCCGAGCAGACTGAGTTTCTGGACTGCCGTGAATGCCGGGCTATCCAAGGGAAGATCCGTGTAGAAAAACAGGACGGAGCGCTGCTTGAGGAGTTCATCCTGGATTTGCTTTACGGGGACGTCCTTGAGTTCCTGCTCGTTGTCGATCGCCAAGGCGGCGGCAACACCCGCAGCCTGCCCCAAGGAGGACCACACAGGCTCCATTCGCACGCTGCATATGGCAACGTGCGTACAGGAAATGCCCACAGGGAAAAGGATGCCGTTGTGTTGCTTGGGGACCAGTGTGCCGTAGGGTATCTGGTAGGGCCCAGTTGCATCATGCAGGTGAAGCGTGCCTTCGGCGGCCCCTTTTCCGTACGGAGGTTCCTTTCGGCCGTCGGGGCCTTGCACGCGGTGGGCATCGATTCCGTAGATTCCAATGGCAACCGAATCCGGAAGCAGCGGTCCGCGAAACCCGTCTCCGCGAAGATCCTTATGCAGGTCGCTTTCGGTCAAGGTGTAGAGTCCTTCTATGCGGCGGCCTTGGCGAACGTAGATACGGTAGGGGAAGTTGCCGTTGTCCTGGAATTCATCGTCCGGGAGGCCTACGTTGGGCGAGCCTCCCTTGGTCTGAATATAGTAGAGGTAGCCAAGGTCATGGTAGTGGTAGATTTTTTCAATTTCGACACGCTCCTCCCAGTCGGCCAAGACCCAACGGGTGCCGTGACCCACCAAGTCGCCGCCCCAGTTGATTCCCAGCAAATCAAATTTCCCATTGGGTATGATCGGCCTGGTTCTTGAGCTCCAGCTGTACTTGGCCGGGTCGTAGCCGGGCGGCGGTTTCTTCAGGCGATAAGGATGGTCGGGCCGGCCGTAATCCTTTGCCGTGATTCGGTAGGTGAATGCCTGTGACCTGTGGTCGGCCACACCCGTGCTCTCCGGAAGGATAGTGGAAGGCAGCGCTCCCTTCACCCTGCGGAAGTAATTGGTGTATATGACTCCGGCATGCGGCTCTTCCTTGGAGCGGGCTTCGCGCCCGATGCGGTAAGGGATGTCCGCATATTCCGCCAAATCGGCTTCATAAGTGGCGTCGATGATCACCTTCCCGGTATAGCTGTGCCGCGGGCCGAGCTTTCCCTGGTTGTCGCGCTCGCGGGTAAGGACGCCCGTGACCCGCTGGCCTTTCATTTTCACATCCACGGCCACTTCGTTGAAGCGCGTTGAGATGCTCTTGTGCTCGGCGGTCATTTCAGCATAAATTCGGGCCGCTGTATGCGGTTCCCAAGCCCTGCCTGCAGCAATGTTCCAGCGCAACGGCGGGTTTTGCTTCATGTGTTGCTTCACCAAGGGATCATTAGCCATCTCCGTGCGGTGATAGGCTTGTACGCGGAGGCGGAATTCATCCATCACTCCGCTGTTCGCTTCCACGTATTTGTCATCCAGTCTGAGCACGCCCGAGGAAAGAACACCACCGAGACAAGGTGCCTGCTCGATGATGATCACCGTTTTATCGGCGCGGGCCGCGGCGATGGCGGCGGCGACTCCGGCAGGCGTACCGCCGATGACAACGACGTCGTAATCATTTACCTGCTTCGCGGCAGGAGCCGTGCCTTTCGCGCCCTGCCCAAAGGACTGGGCCATGAAGGAAAAGACAAGAAAGAAGGCAAGCCACAGGCTTGCCGAAGCGAGGAGTTTCATAAAGGCTTGGCTATTCCCACTTGGTCAGAACCTTGCGTTCCTTGACCGGCCACCACTTGCCGATCTTGGCAGCGAGTCTCGCCACCACTTCGGGGTTTTGAGCGGCCAGATTCTTTTCTTCCTTGGGATCCTTGAGCAGGTTGAAGAGCTGAGGCCGTTTTTCCGTTCGTGGGTGGGTGGATTTGTAACGGTTGACCTCTCCGTCGTAAGTAAGGAGCAGTTTCCATTGCCCTTCGATCGTCCAACGAAAGACCAGAGAGGCTTCCGGATTCTCGATGTCAGCAATGTCATGAGCAAAGGTTTCTCCGAAGATGCCCTTGCGTTTGACGGGCTTCTCCTCCTTCAGGCTGTCCATGAGGTTGAGCCCGGGCAATCCGTCGGGCACGCGGGCTCCGGTGGCGGCGAGGACGGTGGGGAAGAGATCGATGGAGGAGACCACGTCCTTTCGCTTGCCGTTTTTCAAATCTCCGTTCGGCCAGGAAAACATGATGGGCGTGCGAATGCCTCCCTCGTAGGGGGTTTGCTTGGAGCGCGGGGCGTAGGCCGATCGGTCTGTCCGGTTGATCCAACCATTGTCGGTCACGTAGACGATCAGGGTGTTGTCGCGCAGCTTGCGCTTTTCCAAAATATCAATCAGTTGTCCGCAGGTTTCGTCAAACCACGTACAATTGGCATAGTACTTGGCGATGGGCAGGGGAAGCCCCATGTCTCTGTAAGGTTTGAGCAAGCGTTCGGGCGGATTGTGCGGAGTGTGGGGGAGGAAAACACCGTACCATAGGAAAAAGGGTTTTTTCTCGGCTACTGCATGATCGACGAACTTCTCGATCGGTTCCATGCCCGTCCGGCCAATCTTCAGACCGTCGTCCCCATGACGCCCACCGCGTTCGGGAAATCCCCGAGTCATTCCATGGGTGAATCCCCCGTGCTTGTGATTTCCTTCCCACCATTTCCCACTCTGGTGACTGAGGTAGCCTTTTTCTCCGAGGAGTTCGGGCAGGGTGTCAAACTTGTCGAGATAGGAAATCAGCTTAGCCTTACGCTGATTCATAATGTCAGAGCCACGCTGGGCATACTTGGGGGAGGGATCATTTCCCGTCACGCCGTGCTTGTGAGCATATTGCCCGGTAGCCAAAGTTGCCAGGGATGGACGACAAAGGGCAGTCGGAACGTATCCGCGCTCGAAGACAACGCTTTGCCTGGCCAACTTGTCCAGATTGGGAGTCCTGATGTGAGGATGCCCCATAAAACCATAATCGGTCCATGCCTGGTCATCGGAAATAATGTAAACAATATTGGGCCG
>CAUZBD010000118.1:0-6812 GCA_963577795.1 Planctomycetota bacterium
CAATGCTCCGCAACCGTTCGTCGGCGTGCTGTATACCAAAGGGCAACTGTGCGCCGTAAAGCCGATCGCCCAAAACCGGGAATCCCCGGGTTGCGGCCTGCAAACGTATCTGATGCATGCGACCAGTTATGAGCGTTATCTCCAGTAGTGCGCCGACAGCGGTCTGCCCGAGCACGCGATAGTGCAGTCGGGCTTCGCGGGCCTCGGGGTGATCGGCCGCAACGATTTCGGACTTTGCGCGGCCAGGGATTTTTCGCATCCAATCAACCCATTCACCCGAGATGGGTTCTACCACTCCCTCCACGATTGCCCAGTAAATTTTACGGACCAGACGTCCGGCAAACTGCTCAGAGAGTCGACGGCAAGCCCGCACGTGCCGGGCCAGTATCAGCGCACCTGAAACCGGTCGATCAAGACGATGGGGAACACCGAGATAGAAGTTGCCCGTTTTCTGTTCGCGTTGCCGAATCAGATCGCGTACCCGCTGCTCCATACTTTCAATATCTGCGGGCGCCTGCGTCAAAATCCCTGCAGGCTTAGCGACGACAAAACAGGGCCCCTCTTCGTAGAGAATCTTGGGGGCATCCACACCCACTCACTCACTTTCTGCTGAAGATAACCGCAAAATATGAGCTGTCACCTCCCGCGTTAACGCAGGGTCACCGTCACGACGCGCCGACCGCAGCGCATCGACAGCCAGCACGCGGGCTTTCTTCGCCTGACCGGCCTCTTGTGCCCGACTTGAAAGAAGGAGCGCTGCCTCAACGATAACCCTGTCGTCTGCGTTTGCAGCTCTTTTTTGATAAGCTTCTAAGAGGCCTAACTCGCGATCCCAACTGTCCTGGCCCTGGAGTTCGGCAATCTCTGCGGCAAGTTCCAATTGCAACAAAAGGTCGCCCAACTCGATGGCCGAGGTTAAAGCCGCTTCTTTCTCTTCGCGTTCGTCTGCGGAGAGCGCCACATTCTCAAGCGGTGCCTCTTCTTGCTGTAACTCCACCTTCACCTCTGCCAGGGGAAAAGAATCGGGGAACGATTCTTCGCTCCCACCGGTTGTTTCTGTCGCTGTGTCGTCTGTTGCTGCGGTTTCTGTCGCTGTGGTGGAATCTGGAAAATCGGACTGGGACACCGATTCCTCCTCGGTCCCCTGCCCCGCACCACCTGTGGACGCTTCCAACGCAGTGACCTGATCCTCCGGCTGGTCATATTCTGCATCGGCGACATTCGGATTTTTGTCTGGCAAACTCAATTCGGTGGCATCCGGCCCCTGGGATTCCTCTTCTTCGAAACCCGCATCCGGAGCGACTGCAGCTTGCCCCTCGACAGCTTGCCGCATCCCGCCGATCTCAAAATCAATCTGCGAGGGATTCTCTTGCTCGCTGGGCATCGATTTGATGACCCAAAGAATGATGCCACCAAGTGCCAAACCGACAATCGGTGCAACAATATGCCCAATAATGCTAATTTTTTTTGCTTTTTTATCTGCCGCTTTACCTTTCTTCCGGCCAGTTGAACCGGTGCCCTTTGGCGATTCCATCTCCACGACCAGCTCTGCGGATGATTCACCGCGAAGTTGTGCCTCGTAACTTGACCGCGTTTGAGGATCAAGCAAACAACTGCGGGCGGCTTTGATTTCTTTGATCAGTTCCGTTGCGGTGGCACCCTGCTCACCCATTTCGAGAATCCGTAAATGCGAAAGACGCTGTTCCGCTGCGTTGGCAATCACCTCTTCATCTTGTTCAAACGCATCGATCACCAACAGCCGATAGTGCGAGGGGGGCTGATCTTCGGGCGGAATCGCGAGCCACTTATGATAAGGGTCAAAAGATTCGGGCATCAAATCGTTTCGCGCAGAAAAGGTGAGTTGAACGTCATCGCATTATGGCCAGCAATGCCAGGGGCGACAAGCGACCGCGACAGGCAGCAAAAGACTGCAGCCGATCTCTGCCGTCAATACAACCAACCGTTGCGGGCTACGCGAAAAGTTCCATCACGGCATCCGATTTGACCAACTCCCGCGGCTGGTTGAGGTGGTTGTAGACGATCGAACGTGGCGCAATCCCAAAAGCGTGATAGATCGTTGCCAACAGTTCCCCCGGATGGACCGGATCCTCAAGCGGCGAGGAGGCGGTTTTATCCGACTTGCCATGCACATAACCCTTTTTCGTTCCCGCACCCGCCATCAGCGCGGTGTAACAGTAGGGCCAGTGATCACGACCGTCTGCACTGTTGCCATTACCGGAAGTGCTGACCCCCTTCTGCGGACTTCGGCCAAATTCGCCCACTGCCACCAGAAGTGTTTCATCCAACAGTCCACGCTCATCGAGATCGGAAACCAAAGCGGAAAGACCCGTATCGAGCATCGGTGCCGACTGGTCCTTCATACGCTTGGTCAGCCCCACGTGATGATCCCACGAATGGTTGTCCGAGTTGGCAACTTTGGGCCAGACCACTTCCACCACACGCGTGCCAGCTTCCACCAACCGCCGGGCGAGTAGACAACTTTGACCAAAAGTATTGCGTCCGTAGCGGTCGCGCACGTCGACCGGTTCACGATCGAGCGCGAAGGCATCGCGGGCCCGTCCCGAGACGATCAAATTCAGGGCCTGTTCATAATATTCACTCAGTTTATAGTCTGCGACGGCCTTATCGATTTTAGGCATGCCGTCGGAAATGATTTCGCGGAGTCGGGCACGTCGATTGAGTCGATCAGCAAAAACCTGGGGATGGAGCTTGAGGTCGTCGACCTTAATCCGATCCATTTTGGTCATATCCATGTCGTCACCGGATGGATAGAGCGTATAGGGGTCGTAGGCCTTGCCCAGAAAACCGGCGGTGCCACCCTTGCCCACCACGTTGCTCTCCTGCAGTGGTCTCGGCAGCATCACAAACGGAAGCATCGGCTCCAGCAGCGGACGCAAACGGATCAGCTGCGCGCCGAAATTGGGGAAATCTTTCGGACTCGGCGGTTCGAGTTGACCAGAAGGGCTTACTTTATCGGTCGTGTAACCGGTCATCATCTGATAGATGGCGGCCGTATGATTGAAAAGTCCCTTCGGGGTATAGCTCATCGCCCGAATGAGTGTGAATTTGTCGTTGATCTGCGAGAGCCTCGGAAGGTTCTCCGTGAACTTCACGCCGGGCAACTTCGTCGAAATCGGCGAAAAGGCACTCTTCACATTGTCAGGCACGTTTTCCTTTGGATCCCAAAGGTCGATGTGGCTCGGTCCTCCCTGCAGATAACAGAGGATGATGCTCTTTGCCTTGCCCCAACCCGGGCCTCCGCCGACCGTATCTGAGCGATTTGCCAGGGCCTGCAATTCCAGCATGGAGCCAAGGCCCATGCCGAGCATCCCCGCGCCTCCAATCCGCATCAGATCGCGACGGCTGACTCCCAAATTGCGATCGCATAAATCTTTGGCTGCTTGGCCGGGAATAACGAGCATCGGTCCACTCCTGTCGTTGGGAACGTGCCGTGACCCAAAGCGGGGCGGCATTCCAGTTCATGCTGTTAATGATTAAACAAAAATGCAGGGTTATTGATCAAAGCCCACGCAATATCCTGGGCAACGGTAAGTCGCGGATTTTCTAACTGACGACGACTCAAGTCAATCGCCCGCTCCAGTTCCGCCAACTGCGGGTCTTTGGGCAGCGGTTTTTCTAAAGCCGCCACGCGGTTTCGCAGTTGCCGAAGTCGCATCATCTCTTTATCGACTTTTATAGGTTGTTCTGCTACCTTTATTCCCTCGTCCAGTTTTATTCGGTCTGCGTCGTTCGCCTTATAAAAGTCTTCGAGGTCTACCCTGTCTTTTTCGGATCGCTCGGCAAGGGGCAATTTCACCACTTTTACGATCTCCGGCGGAATTCCATAAAGAACCGGTCGCGGTTCACCAGTGACCGAAAGACGAAAACGTCCAATCGAGTGCTGGTTGCTCTGGTATTGTTGATCGAGTAGGAAATCAAGCTTGGCACCTCCACGAAAGTCAATATTCTCTTTCGTCTCAAAGGAGGCATAAAGGGTCTGCCCACGCTCGGGATCAGACGCCCAACCTTTGTAATCATCCACTTCCCCATCGATCACCCGCCCTACCCTATGGCTGTCGAGTTGATAACTTGCCTGGGCGTTTTGAAACGAGACTTTTTTCGGTAATTCGTGCCTGTAGAGCCTCACCTCGCGGACCTTCACGCTCGCTCCTGCCGGGTCAAATCGCAAGCCACTGATCGATTGAGGCGAGACAAAATCAAATCGATAGGTTTGCCAGTCGTCACCCGTTGCCAGCTGCGTCTCCTCGGTCACTCGCCGCCCGCTAAACACGGTATCGTCTTTCGTCTTCCAGAACAGACGTGCCGGCGCCTCGCGATCCGACTGGGCTACCACCTCCACCGCGTAAGAGCCAGGTGCACCTTCGGTGTCGGCTGCAATTGCCGGATTGATGGCAGGGATCGTATCGGTCGCAAAATAGAAACCGCTCGGCCCTTCCCCATTGCTCACCTTTACCAGCAGCTGATTCTCACCCTGCATGAGCATCACCGGTACGAGATCCTGATCCGGTGCAGCTCCTCGGTCCACCTTTTTGGCAAGCACCTCTTTGCCGTTGAGCCAGACCTTAATTCCATCGTCACTGCCAAAGCGAAGCACCATCTTGCGCGGAGCGGTGACATCGATCGTACGGTAGTAATAGGTGGCCGAATAGTCACCGGGCGAGTATGAATGCACCCGAGCGTCAGACAAATCAGAACGCGGCTTCCACCGAATCGCCTTTCCATCTACGTCAAACGTTTGCTTGAAGTCTACTGACTTCGCCTCCGGCCCAAACTCAACGTCAAACGCGTTGGGATCGAAAAAGGGGCCCAACGAATACCAATCTGTGAGCTTCGTTTCCACCTGCACGGCATCCCCGCTCACGGCAAGCGTGCCATCGGTTCGAGCAAGAACCGCACCTTCTTCCGCTTTCCAGTCCCCGGCATCGTCCTCGTTGGAAAGATCCCAGGCTTTGACTTGATCCCAGGACGCTAAGTTTGCATTGGGCGCGGCAACAAGTTCCAATTCACTGAGTACAAAATTTCCATTGTTCGCTCGTCCCGGACCATTCTGCGGCAATCGCTCATCGGAAATCATCTCGATCCGCACCCCCGTAATCCCTTCGATCGGCGTCTGACCGGTAAAGTTGTAGGCCCCCCTGCCATTTTTCCCGGAGGAAAAGACCGAGAGATCTTCCTGGACCTCAAGCGTTGCGCCATTGGTCGCTGCGATCGCCTCGGGAGCGAGCACCTCCCAACTGGTATTGCCCTCGCTCCAACGCTTCTCAAAAGCCTGTAACTTCACCGGAAGATGGGCATCGAATTTTTCGAGTGCCTGCTTTGCAGCGGCTATCTTTTCCTCACGTTCGCGCAGCAATTCTTTCTCACGCGGCCCCGCCTCTTCTTCTTGAACAGCGAGTGCTTTCTTTGCCTCGGCAAGTAACACATCCCGCTTACTCTGCAGTTTTGCTTGCCGCGCTGCGGCCTCTTGTTCGACCGTCTGTAGACGATTCGCCAGTTGTTCGTGTTCACTCGGCAACTCTAAAAGCATTTTCTCGCAACTTGCAACCTCCTCTTCGGTCGCAGGTCGACTCAGCACACGCAGAAAAATTTCGCTGATCAACCGACGATCATCCTCCTCTTCGGCGACCAACGCCGTGAGCGCATTCTCGGAGTCTGAAATCGCATCCCCCACCGTTGGGCCGCCCACGAACGAAATGACTCCCCCGAGCTGCAACTCGCTCGACCGCTCGCACTCGCAGGCACTTTCTCGGGCCGGACGGCCCAAGTTCGCCAGAAATCCATCCGGCAATTTGATCGCTGCATCGGGAATTGCCGCCGCACGCGTGCCAGGCGGAAGGCCGGGAATCTTGCTTACCGCGCCCGTCACGCGATGGACCGCATCGTAAAGGACTTCCGCCGGAAGACGTCGTGCCAGCGCATGGGAGTAGTTGATATTGTCATCCTCGTTCCATCGATTGGTTGCCACCGAAAGCTGGTACGTCCGCGAAGTGCAGATCAGCCGCATGATGTGCCGAATATCAAAATCGCTGCGGATAAATTCATCGGTCAAGTGCTGCAATAACTCTGGATTGGTAGCCGGATTACCCGCACGAATGTCGTCGATCGGCTCGATAATACCCACACCCAGCAGGTAGCCCCAAAGCCGATTGACGTAACTGCGGGCAAAGTACTGATTGTCAGGAGAGGTCACCCAGGAAGCCAGTTGCTCGCGGCGACTCGCCCCTTCAGCCACCGAATGCTCACAGGAGAAAGGAAATTCTGGTAGCGTCACTTCACCGGTCCGCTCGTGCTCAATCTCACCCTCGCCCTTGTCGGCCACAATCTCGTAGAGCGGCTTGGCATCTTCGACTGCCGTGCCACCAATTTTCTTTTTGCCGGCAGCCGGGTCGGGCTGCAAATCGAGACGAGCAAAATAAGCCGCCGTTTGATAGTACTGATCCTGCGTCCAACGCTCGAACGGATGGTCGTGGCACTTATTGCAGTTAAAACGCACCGCCAAAAAGAGGTGCGTTGTGTTCTCCATGACTGCTGCTGGTTCGCGAAGAATTTTGTAGTACGAAGCCGCAGGGTTGTCCTTGTTGGAGCCGCTCGCGGTAATGATCGATCGGGCAAATTCGTCGTAAGGTGTGTTGGACTCGACGTGCCCCCGGATCCAGTCACGGAATGCCATCGCGCCCTCTCGCCCCAGAAACTTACCGTTAACTTGCAAAAGATCAGCCCATTTATTGGTCCAGTACTCTACAAAATCTCCTGAACCGATCAATCGATTC
>CAUZBD010000119.1:0-6808 GCA_963577795.1 Planctomycetota bacterium
TCCCCTGCTCAGTCGCGCCCGTGAAAAACTGCGCCGTGTCGACGCGAATCAGACCTGATTCTTCCGCGAAAAGCCTTGGCAGCTGCGTCACTGCGACTGCTCGGCAACACAAGCGGCCCGTCCTGCGCGCGGATTGCCGTCTGTTGAGAACCCGTTTTTGAGGAAATTCTTTGCGGCGCGGGCAAACGTGCGTTGCCCGAGGCAGTCCGCCATAGACTCTCTTCCACCGGTTGCGTGTTGATGGTCGAGATGTTCGCCACCAACGCGTCTTTGGTCAATGTTGCACGCTGCTGGTTGAGGTCTGCCGTACCGTTCGGTGGCACGGGGCTTGATTGCACGGGGCCCGGTTCTGTCACACGGATGTCCGGAAAACCTGGATACTGCGGTTGGGACCACATGTCGCTGGCAGGGTCGAGCGGACCGATTTGGACATCACCGAGTCGAAGGGTAAGTTGCATTCCGGCTGCGGGCCATTCGATTTCGGTAGTCCGTGGCAACACGGCACCACTTTCGGGATCGCGAAAATGGTCGCTGTTTCGTGCCGCGGCGACCAATTGGCCTTGCGCATCAATGAGTTGGAGTTCACGAATCCATCCACTCTTGGCGTCGAGAACCAAAACGCGAGTCATCGGACCGGTTGGACCGACCAGCGGGCTGCGGATTTCCAACAAACCGTCATTTCTGCGGAAGGGTCCCTGATGTTGTTGGTGAGGAGGGAGCGATACGAGCCCGATCGCTTCGGTAAGCCATTCAGGACGAATCGGTAGTCCCCCACCGACACGCGCGGCGGGATGTTCGTCATATCTTCCATAATAAAGGGCCGGTGGATCTGCTCTTTTAATCCAAAACCAGAAGACTTCCTGATTGCTGCCCACATCCATTTCCTGTCCGGTCACCCCGGTACCCGCCCGCATCCGCACGTTCCGTTCCCCCGCCACCGCCAGACTCGTTCGTAATGAGGGGAAGTCGGTTCCGCTAATCCGTGAATTGGTCGAGTAGAGCCCAGTCATTTTTGCGCGATTTGCATTGATGACCTGAGCCACTTCTTCAAGCGAGGGTTCTCCATTATTAAAAACAACCGGAGCGGAGGGTTTAAATGGTTGCCAAGCCGTATGCGGGCACGAAGCCCCGCTCGCCACAAGCAGCGTGCAGAGCAGCATCAGCCAGAGGCGGTCAGGTGATTTCAAGGTTCGATCTTTGATCATCATAAGTAATTAGAGAAGATCCAGACGATTTGATTTATTCGTCCGCATTGGCTAGCAAGAGATTTGCCAGTTCGTCTTGGATTTCCTGAGTTCGTGTTGGATTGGGTTGTACGACCGGTACCCGGTAGATTTCTTCCTGGCGACTGCAGTAAACAACGAGTTGTTCGCGTCCTTCTTGTTCCTGGTCGGTCTCCTCGAGTCGCATTACCCGCCGCCGGATCAGCAAGAGCGTAAGCACATAGCGGAGATCCTCTTTTTCAGGTTTGTCTGCCAATTCCTGGAAAAATTCGAGCATAACATCATTCGGTGCCCAGCCAATTTTTTTACTGGTTGCTGTGGGCATGCAGGATTGCCACCAGCCAACGGAGTCCGCAGGCGGCCCGTCCCAAGACGACTTGCAAAAATCACGACGAATGATTTCCGCTCCCTCAGCAATCAGCACGGAATAAAAAACCTCACCGGGTCGAAATTCTTCGTCGGTGACAAAGCATCGCCGGGAACATCGCTGAATTTGAAAATCCACAGCATTCTGATTTTGGGTTGGCAAACGTGAAAATGCCTTGACTTCGGCCTGAGGACACCTCCTTACAGGGGTGGGGATAGTACGCGAATTAAACATCTGGCGAAAGGGACACTTCAGGCACTCTGAGATCGATTTAAGCTGCCATCGCATGCGTTGCCATTGCTGACCGGGGTCGCCTCTCGGTAAACTAAAAGTACACGCGTGTTCTCGGTCTACCTGGTCGAGAGCCCGCCTCACCGAGAGGTCGTCGGATTAAAGAGGAGTGCCTGATGGATACCCCCGCGCCCCGGATGATACGGATTTTCGACACGACGCTACGCGATGGCGAGCAGTCTCCCGGTGCCAGCATGAATCTTGTCGAAAAGCTGAAGATCGCGAAAATGCTCGCCGAACTGCAGGTCGATGTGATCGAAGCCGGCTTCCCCATTGCTTCCCCAGGAGACTTTGAAGCGGTGCGTGAAGTCGCAACGCAGATCAAAGGTCCTGTGATCTGCGGACTGGCACGTTGTAACGATGCTGATATCGATCGTGCATGGGAAGCCTTGGAGGGTGCCGAACAATCGAGGATCCACGTTTTTCTTGCCACCAGCGCCATCCACCGTGAGTTTAAGTTGAAGATGGATCAAGAAGAAATCCTCCAGCGGGCGGTTGCGGGAGTGGAGCGGGCGGCGAGTTACTGTCGTGACGTTGAGTTTTCTCCAGAAGATGCTGCCCGCACCGAAATCGATTTTCTCTGCCGTGTTGTCGAAGCGACGATTGCTGCCGGGGCCACTACCGTCAATATCCCCGATACGGTCGGTTATGCGACCCCCGACCATATGGGACATGTGATTCACGCGCTGAAAGAACGTGTGCCCAATATTGATGATGCCGTGATCAGCGTCCATTGTCACAACGACCTCGGGTTGGCGGTTGCCAACAGTCTGGCAGCGGTTGAAAACGGTGCTGGGCAAATTGAATGCACGATCAACGGGATCGGGGAGCGGGCAGGCAATTGCTCACTGGAGGAGATCGTGATGGCGATGCGGACCCGGGGGGATTATTATCAAACCGATACGCGGATAATCTCTCAGCGATTGGTTCCGGCAAGCCGCCTCGTATCGGCCGTTACGGGCCTTCAAGTGCAACGCAATAAGGCGATTGTCGGCCGCAACGCCTTTGCGCACGAAGCAGGTATTCACCAGGACGGAATGCTCAAAGAAGCGTCGACCTATGAGATCATGCGACCGCAGGACGTTGGGTTTTCGCATACAGATCTGGTCTTGGGGAAGCATAGCGGCCGTGCCGCCCTGGCCGACAGGGCCGGGACACTCGGTTACGTCTTGAGCGATGCGCAGCTAAAGCGTGTGTTCGCCGATTTTAAAGATTTGGCGGATAAGAAAAAAGAAATTTACGACAGCGATATTGCGGCGCTGATCGAACAGCAAATACGCGTCCACGCGCAGCGATGGACACTCGACTCTTATCGGATGGAAATCGATAGCGATAGCACCCCTCGCGTCACGCTGACATTGCAGCATGGAGACCAGATGCAGACCACGGAAATGGCCTCCGGAGATGGTCCGGTGGATGCCGTTTTTCTGGCCATTGAAAAGCTGACCGGTTATGAGGTGCGCTGTACTGAGTTTTCAGTCCACAGTGTTTCGGTGGGGCACGATGCGCAGGGCGAAGTGAATGTGGAAGTGGAATATCAAGGAAAGCGTTTTCATGGACGCGGGATATCGACCGATAGTGTTGAGGCGAGTGCGATTGCATTCCTCGAGGCGATTCACCGAATCGATACGCTTCAAGAGGCAATGAAAGCGAAAAAGTAGAAGGTGTCGCCCGTAATCGCCGTGGCAAGCATATCGAGAGCTGCCAGCCGGGCCCAAAGCCGGTGGCGGGCGCTCCAGGCCCCGGGTCGTGGCGGATGGGGAATATTTCGAAGTGCCCAGGCGAGTACGTAAATCCAAAGCACGGCGGTGCTGATTGCAAAAGGAAGATGGATCCAAAGAGCCCAGTTCACCCATCCCGTCGCGTAATACGGCGAAGGTTCGGCCCGCGGTTGCCAGGCATACATCCGCACATCGATTTCAAACAGGAGGACCGCAACAGCAAGTACGGCGCCGAGCGAAATTTGGATCCGTTTGTGGGCAACGTATTTTTTTCGATAGCGGACCAGTGCGATGCTCACGCAGAGCAGTGGCACAATGGCAAACATCGCGAGAAACACCACATCCATCATCAACGATCCTCGCCAGCCCAAAAAGCCATCGATTCCTGGGTAGTCGATCGGGTGCAAATTTTTTAGCGGGTCGTTCATTGGTTGTCCACTTTTCTCGGTGCGTTGGTTGTGGTTTAGTATTCTTTAGGATTTTGCCCCTCCGCGACTATCTCCCTTCCCAGAAAAAGGCTTTTAGCAGCGATGAAAACCTACGAGGCTTTGATTTTTGACTGCGATGGAACATTGGCCGATACGATGCCCATTCATTTCTGTGCGTGGTCACGTGCCGCTGAACGCTTCGGTTTTCAATTGACAGAAGACCGATTTTACTCTTTAGGCGGGGTTCCGGTGGCAAAAATCGTGAAAATGCTCTTAAGCGAAGCGGGGCTCGAAGTGGACGTGCAGCGGATCGTTGATTTTAAGGAATCAGCCTACCTTGAATCCTTGCCGCACATAGAGCCGGTCGAACCGGTGCTGGATATTGCCAGGGCCTATCGCGGCCAGATACCGTTGGGCGTTGCCTCGGGCAGTACGTGTGCGATGGTCCATCGTACGCTTGGTCAGTTGGGGATCAGCGAGTGGTTTGATTGCATTGTGGGCGCCGAGGATACGGACCGCCATAAGCCCGAGCCCGATGTCTTTTTGGAGGCAGCCCGCCGGCTAGGGGTCGATCCGGCAGCCTGCTGCGTCTATGAAGACACCGACACCGGGATGGAAGCGGGGCGACGCGCAGGGATGGACTGCGTCGATATTCGCGCATTCCACACACCGAAGCGGACGACCAATCCTGCGTGAGAGAATGTGGTGTTTGCCGCGTCAGGCCAGGATGGGGGCAATCACCTTGCCATGGACATCGGTGAGGCGGAAATCGCGACCGCGGAGATGGAATGTCAAACGCCGGTGATCGATTCCCAACAGATGCAAAACCGTGGCGTGCAGGTCGTGGACGTGTACCGGGTTCTCTTCTGCAAAATAGCCAAACTTATCGGTTGTGCCGTACGTGGTTCCGCGTCGTACACCTGCCCCGGCCATCCACATCGTAAAGCCGTGGGGATGGTGGTCGCGGCCATACTCTTTGCCCGAACCCTGAGCGACCGGGGTGCGACCGAATTCGCCTCCCCAGATGACCAGCGTATCGTCGAGTAATCCGCGGCGGCGAAGATCGGTCAACAGCGCGGCGATAGGCCGGTCCGTTTCGCGGCACTGCCGCTCGTGGTCTGCCTCCAGCTTGGTGTGAGAGTCCCATCCTTTGTGGTAGAGCTGGACAAACTGCACACCTCGCTCGACTAACCGCCGCGCGAGCAGGCAGTTGTTGGCGAAGGAAACCTCTCCCGGTTGTGTCCCATAGGCAGCGTGCATGTGGGCAGGCTCCTGGCTCAAATCGGTGAGTTCCGGAACGCTGATTTGCATCCGATAGGCCATCTCATACTGTTCGATGCGGGTGCGGATTTCCGGATCCCCGACAGCAGCAAGCTGAGCGCGGTTTGC
The DNA here is from genome assembly GCA_963577795.1 of Planctomycetota bacterium. Taxonomy (GTDB): domain Bacteria; phylum Planctomycetota; class Planctomycetia; order Pirellulales; family UBA7805; genus UBA7805. The sequence continues at coordinate 5,420 of CAUZBD010000119.1, forward strand.
AGTGCCAATCAAATCGAGCATCTCCCGCCGCGTGCGTCGATCGATGCCAGGAGGGTTGTGCGCGAAAAGAACCGGATCTCCCTGATTACGAAACTGGACGCCCTGATGATGGGAAGGAAGAAACCCATTGCCCCAATATGCCTGGAGGAGCGGTTGGTTGGTATTCACGCCGGATGCCAAAACGATAAACGCCGGAAGGTCTTTATTTTCGCTCCCCAAGCCATAGGACAGCCAGGACCCCATCGCCGGTCGGCCGAACCGCACGTCTCCGGTATTCATCATCATCACGGCGGGATCGTGATTGAAGGTGTCGGTATGGAGAGAGCGAATGATGGTGAGTTCATCGGCCACTTCTGCCGTATGGGGCAGCAGACGGGAAATCGAATGTCCGCTCTGGCCATGCTGTGAGAAAGCATAGGGGGACCCCTTCAGCAGCGGAGTCGCCGTTTTGATCATGGCAAATTGATGATTGCGGATCAGTTCTTCAGGGATGGGTTCCCCGTCACGCTTCCCCAGCAGCGGCTTGGGGTCGAAGAGATCGATCTGGGAGGGCCCACCGGACATAAAAAGATAGATGACCCGCTTGGCCCGTGGTAAAAAATGCGTTCCCCCGGGCGGTTGATCGTCCGCTGAGCCGATCCGTTCGCCGGCGAGTAACGAGCCGAGGGCGACCGTCCCCAGTCCCAGCCCGGATCGTGACAAAAAGATCCGCCGGTGAAGAAGATTCGTTTGTGCGGGAGGTTTTGGCATGGGACAGTTGGGAAGGACTACGGTTTACTGATGGTTTCATCGAGATTTAAAAGTGTGGCGGCAAGGAGCGTCCAGGCCGCTTGCGGCGCTAGTGGAGTCTGGGAAGCCAGGGTGGTCTCCGGGGCAATCCACTGCTCTGCTCGCTCCGGGGCTGCAGCGAACCGTTCGGTTTGTTCACGTACGAATTGCGCGTACCGAGATTTTTCGTCCGGTGTTGCGGGTCGACCGAGGCACCGTGTGAGGGCATAGTCAATACGTTCATCCGTACTGGGACCTGCATGTAAAAGAATCTGGAGGCCAAAGTTTCGGGCAGCCTCCACAAACACCGGGTCGTTCAACAGGACCAAGGCCTGCAAAGGCGTGTTGGAAAGGGGGCGTTTGACAGTGCAGCGTTCGCGGGTCGATGCGCCAAAAGTCGCCAAGGAAGGATAGAGGTGCATTCTTTTCCAATACACATAGAGACCGCGACGATAGCGATTTTCTCCGGTACTTGTGATCCATACGGGGTGATACTGAAGTTGCCCCTTTTCTTCTAAAATTCCTGCTGGTTGTGGGGGATACACGCTTGGTCCGCCGTACTTCGTTGAGAGCAATCCGGAAATGGCCAACGCGTTGTCACGAATCTGTTCTGCCGGGAGT
>CAUZBD010000120.1:0-6806 GCA_963577795.1 Planctomycetota bacterium
TTTGGTCGCCGACCAAATGTGTACGCACTGGAATGGTCTCAGTGCCCCACTCAAGCAGAAATGTTTGTTCGCTCGCCACCCGCTCTACAAGCGTTGCAGTGACCGCCGCTGGATGCTCCATGCCAAAGGTAAGGACAGGGTGATGCAATTCCTCTTCAAACGCTCGGCAGGTGGGATCATCTGCATTGAGAACGACCAACCCTTCCGGACGGAGTTGCTCAAAAACATGAGCCTTCATGCGACGAAAGTCTTCTGGATTCCCGCTGGAGGCCAGATCGGCCTCCTCCCATTGCGTGACGCAAGCAACATCCAACTCGATGCCGGCCGTCTGCCGCTGCACAATCGCCTGGTTGGATAGTTCCAGCACGGCGTGTGAACAACCACCAGCCCGCATCCTGGCCAAATAATCCGCCATGAGGGCTGGTCCCGGAGTTGCTTCTTCGGCAGGCGTTGTCTTTGTCCCATCACAATAGCCAAGTGCATTGAGAATTCCACTGTGCAGACTGGCAGTGCGGATCATCGACTGGATCAGACAGGTGGTCGTCGTTTTCCCCTCACTACCAGTAACCCCAACAACGTTCAGTCGACGACTGGGAAACCCACTTAGCGCATGGCACATTTGTGCATAAGCGGTTCGCGTGTCGGGTACGATGTACTGCGGAATCGATTGTGCAGGAACCAGTCGCTCGGTTACCAGGGCAGCGACTCCTTCACGCACCGCTTCGGCCACCGCCATGTGCCCGTCTCCTTGTTCGCTCACGATCGCAACGTAAACATCTCCTTCCCGACAATTGCGCACATCGGAAGTGCACGAAGAAAACCATACCTCATCGGCACCAAATAACCGTCCCCCGGGAAGAATTTCTGTGAGGGGCAGACCGTGAACTTTCAGAAAACCATAATTTTGCACTGTAGGCCTCCTTGCCTAAGCAGTTCGCGGTATGCGGCCACCGAGAACCAGCCTTCGAGTCTCAGCAGACCATCCTGTCTGCCGTATTTTCACCCAGTCGCCCTGCGGCAACTGAATCTGAAAAGCCAAATGTGTTCCAACAAGCTCAGGGTGTCAAGTTGATCTGGACAAGACCTGATGATTAGAGAAAGATTAGTTCGGTTTCCGGTGGGAAGTCCGTTTATTGCCCTGCCGTCAGTGCTATCGCTGCCGTCCAGCATCACCTCTGACATACGACATGCAAACTGAGTCTCCCTCAATACAAAAAATTTGCGTGCTGCTGCTTGGCAATTTTTCGGGCAGCGAATTCCAGCCTGTGGCAGAGGCGATTCTTCAATTTTCCGAAGTTAAAACGGCCGCCTGTTGCAAAGAAGCGGTCAGGTTACTTCGGAGCGAACGGCATAGCTTCGATCTTGTTGTCGTCGCTGAGCGGTGGCCAGGAGAGCATCCGCATGGCCAACTCGATCAAGTTCAACGTACCGCACCACTCGCACGCTTGATAGCAATCAGCGGGAGTTGGTGCGAAGGGCAAAAACGAAGTGGTACGCCTTGGCCTGGAATGCTCCACACCGGCTGGCATAGCTGGCTGCCTCATTGGCAGGAAGATTTTATTCGCCTGGCGCAAAATCGCTTACCGAGTTTCGGACTTCCGGTCGCCGCAAGCGACCACGAACGAACCATGTTTCGCCGCTTTCCGCCCCGAGCAGAGGGAAAGCTGATCGCAATCCGCAGTCAACGGGAGGACATGGCGGATATGCTTGCTTCGGCCTGCCGCAGTCAGGGCTATTCGGCAGTCTGGCTCGACCCCCGGTACCCACTGCGACTTGAGGGCCCCGAGGCGATTTTATGGGAGGGATCTCCTGATCAACTTGACGATCTTCAAAACATGCACCAGCGGTACCAGCAAGCTCCTCTCGTGGCGCTTTTAGATTTTCCCCGGATCGAGGATGTGGAGCGGGCCGTACAGCTTGGCGCGGTAGAAATCCTGGCTAAACCGACCCACCTCGAGGACCTGTTTACGCGGCTGGCGGACCTCCTCAATGGGCAACAAACGCTGGAAACAACGCAAAGCGTCGCTTGACTGTGGTGCACTCGATGAGCCTGAGCAGGAACACCGACTCCCTCTGCTGACGATTCTCAGGTAGGATAGAAGGGTCGGCGTGGGCGCAGCCCGTCGCCTGGATTCCTCTGCAATCGAACCCCGAATGGCAATTGTTGTGGCCGGAACATTTACCGATCAGTTGAAAAAAGCGGACTGCAAGGGGACGTATGCCCTGGTGAGTCTGGGATGCCCAAAAAACCTCGTCGATAGCGAGAAAATATTGGGTCGACTCGACCTGGAGGGCTACCAACTGGTCGCCGATCCCGAGCAAGCTGACTTTGCGGTCGTCAATACGTGTGGATTCATTGCTTCCTCGCGGCGTGAATCGTATGGGGTAATCGATGAAATGATCGCGCTCAAACGCCAAGGGAAACTTCGCGGATTAATCGTATCTGGATGTCTCGCCGAGCGGCAAAAAGAAACACTGCTTGCCGAGAGGCCGGAGATTGATCATATCGCGGGGGTTTTTGCCCGCGACGAAATCGGACAACTGGCGGATCGACTTTTTGGCGGTCTCGCCGAACAGCGCGCAATTTTCCATCCGGCTCCACTTCGACCACTGACTGACCGTGATCGAATACGGATTACACCGCGACACTTTGCTTACCTCAAAATTTCTGAGGGTTGTGACCGACTATGTACCTTCTGTGCCATACCGAAGATGCGGGGCAAACACGCCACCAAACCAATGGAGGAGGTCGTTCGCGAGGCAACGGAATTGGCCGAAGATGGAGTCAAAGAGCTGATTCTCGTTGCCCAGGATACAACCTATTACGGTCGGGATCTCTACGGCACAAGCCAGCTAACGGAATTGCTGGAAAAACTCGAAGCGATAGAGGGGATCAAGTGGATTCGACTGATGTATCTCTATCCTATGTATTTTGACGATCGACTGGTCGACCACATTGCCAGTAGCGACCGGATTGTCCCCTACCTGGACCTCCCACTGCAGCACATCAACGACCGTGTACTCCGTCGTATGCAGCGGAAAGTCAACCGAGAAACAACAGAAATTCTGTTGGAAAAACTGCGGACGCGGATCGATACTCTGGTCATGCGAACGACCATGATCACCGGTTTTCCGGGAGAAACCGAATCGCAATTTCACGAACTTGTCGAGTTTGTCGAGCAACAGCAGTTTGAGCGACTTGGTGTCTTTACCTATTCACTCGAAGAGGATACGCCCGCAGCACGACTCGATGGTCGTATTCCAGAAGCCATTGCGGAAGAGCGCCGCGATGTACTGATGGCAACGCAACAGAAAATTGCCTTCAACTGGAATGCTTCACAAACCGGCAAACAACTCGATGTGCTCATCGATCGAGCCCACCCTGAAGAACCAGGTGTCTGGCTTGGCAGAACGTATGCCGATGCACCTGATATCGATGGGCTTGTTTTTGTCACTGGAGAGGATCTCCAGGAGGGCGGCATTTATCGCTGTGAAATCGTAACCAGCCAAGGCTACGATCTGATCGCTATCCCTGCCGACTCCTCGACCGGGGATTAAAAAGGAATTGCCGCGTGAACCAAGACATGTCGCTCAAATCCGCGGTGAACGTTCCCAATCTTTTGACCGCTCTCCGGCTGCTTCTTTCGCTTTTACTTTTTCTGATCATTGGAATTGCACAGTCGGAAACAATCGGCACCGAGCAGCAATCAACACTCTACTGGATTGCCCTGATACTGTTTGCAGTGGCGGCCGGTACCGATTGGGTCGACGGATACTGGGCCCGGCGATACGAACAGGTGACCGTGGTTGGTCGTATTTTTGATCCGTTTGCCGACAAGGTGATCATCTGTGGAACCTTTATCTTTCTGGTTGGCAGCCCCCACTCGCAAGTTGCACCCTGGATGGCAGTTGTCGTCACTGGCCGCGAACTTCTGGTTACTGCACTCCGCGGATTCTTCGAGCAGCACGGGATCGATTTTTCCGCAAAGATGGCCGGGAAATTAAAAATGGTTCTGCAGTGCGGAGCGGTACTCGCCAGCCTTTATCTCTTGGCAATCTCCGGTGATCAGCAACCGGCGGAGGGCCTGGCAAACACGGTGTGGGCAATCCTCTGGGCGACGATTCTCCTGACCTTCTACTCAGGCGGTGAATATGTGATTGCAGCCTGGCGTCTGATGCGAAAAATGGCACGGGAGTAATGGTAACGAAGTCGCTGAGAGGTCATCCCGAATTCCACGACCTCGCTTGCGCTGGTGCCCGAACAGCATATGACCTTATCTCACATCACTTCAGCCCTCGTCACAGTGCTGATACCACTGAGCGGGTTGCTCTGGCTGGTCATCTACAATCGCTATCGTACGCAGGGCGAAATCCTGACCAGTGCGCCGCGTTCGCTCGTGCCCTGGAATGGTTTTCCTCACGTTGCCCTGGCATTTTTTATCTATGTCGTATTGCCGCTCGTGTGGTTATTTCTTCTTCAACGCTGGTTTGATCTCACTCCGGATGCCGATTTAACTCAGATGCCCCAGGTGATCGCCTGGCTTCTGGCCGGTGACAGCCTGTTGAAATTTGTGGCTCTCGCTCTGGTGGTCACTTTTTTGCGCGTCGATCTTGCTGCATCCATAGCCGATTTAGGTTTTCAAATCCGCAAGGTGAAAAATGATTTAATTTTAGGCCTGATCACCTTTATCGCTGTTGCCCCCGTTATCTATTTCTTGCAGTTCATTCTCAAGTGGATCTACAACCAGTTTGCTGATGAAGAAGCCGCACATCCGATTGAAAAACTATTGCAGGACAATGGCTCGGCGAACGTCATCTTTTGGGCAGTTTTTGCCGCCGTCATCGCAGCCCCGATCGTCGAGGAGTTTCTCTTTCGAGTTATTTTACAGGGGTGGCTGGAAAAAGCGTTCTACCGTACCCGCCTCCTGGTGGATGCCCAGTTGGCAGGTGGAGCCGCCGGTGAGGATGTGGCGATGGCAACACAGGCGGCGCCTACATTTATCTGGCAGCCCATTATCCTGAGTTCTATTACCTTTGCATTGCTACACGCCGGGCACGGACCCGACCCGGTTCCTCTTTTCTTATTGGCGATGGTGCTCGGATACCTTTATACAAAAACACATCGGATTCTTCCGGGGATCGTCGTCCACATGGCGCTCAATGGTTTGAGCATGCTCATCCTGCTGAGCAGCATCTGACGAGTATCAGCGGACAATCACGCTCGCCGGTCCCCTATGCCGCCCTATTCGGCAGATTATAATCGCAACTCGCGGGTCGAATGCGGCCCACTTCACTCCGCAATATCTCGGGAAAGAACGATGGCTACTGGTTTTGGAATTATCGGCTGCGGAATGATCGCCTCCTTTCACGCTCGAGCATTGGCCGAAATTCGCGGGGCCAAACTGATTGGTTGTTATGACGCGATCCCGGCGGCAGCCGAGCACACCGCCAAAAAGCAAGGCTGTCGAGCCTATACACGCCTCAATGATTTGCTTGCGGACGATAAGATTGATGTGGTCACAATCTGCACGCCGAGTGGCGCCCATATGGAACCGGCCATTGCTGCCGCAAAGGCAGGAAAACACGTTGTCGTAGAAAAACCTCTCGAAATTACCCTGCGCCGCTGCGACCGGATCATCGAGGCCTGCCGTAAGAACAAAGTGGTCCTTTCTACTATTTTTCCCTCTCGTTTCCATGCATCGAGCCTGGACCTAAAAAAAGCAATCGATCAAAAACGATTCGGTAACCTGACGATGGGGGATGCTTATGTAAAATGGTTTCGTACGCAAGAATATTACGATAGCGGTGCGTGGCGGGGAACTTGGGAACTCGACGGGGGTGGAGCGCTGATGAATCAGGCAATCCATAGCGTCGATCTTTTGACGTGGCTCATGGGACCGGTTGTTCAAATCCGTGCGCAGACCGCCACACGCGCCCATCGTCGGATCGATGTGGAAGACACCGCGGTTGCCACGCTCCAATTTAAATCCGGCGCGCTGGGAGTCATTGAAGCAACGACTGCGGCCTGGCCGGGATACCTCAAACGCATTGAAATCCACGGGTCGGAGGGGTCCGCCGTTTTGGAGGAAGAAGACCTCAAAGTCTGGGACTTTGCCAAAAAACGATCGGCGGATGCGGCGATTCTCAGGCGGATGACCGCCCGGCGGTCCGGCGGGGGAGGTGCCAGTGACCCAGCCGCAATCGGTCATCATGCACACGCGATACAGTTTCGCGACGTGCTGCGGTCTATCCGCAGTGGGAAAAAGCCGGCAATTGACGGCGGTGAGGGACGACGGAGCGTCGAAATTATTCTGGGTATCTATAAGGCGGCTGAGACCGGCAAAACCGTGACTCTCCCACTTAAAACCGATCCGACTCTCGCTGCTCGACGAAAATAAAGCAGCAAGGTAGTGGCTGCCGCGCCCGATTTTTATTCTTTCGTTCCCTAAAGAAAAAAATGGGGGAGAAAACCGTGTGCGCGATCGGATCGCAGCCTGATTTCGATCTTTTCCCCACCTTTGTTTCCTGCCACAATACCCCAACGGTCTCATTCAGAAGCCACGGACGGCCCGATGAAAACATTTGTTGACTATTTCATCTATCTGGGTGTGCGGTGTATCTTCTGTATGCTTCAGACGCTGCCCGCGAAGGATTGTTTATTCCTCGCCGATCCTCTCCTCAGACTCGTTTCGGATGGTCTGGGTATCCGCAGCGATGTGATCGACGAAAATCTCCGCCACGCGTTCCCTCATTTGTCGGCCAAAGCAAGAAAAACCCTCCGCTATAAACATTGGCAGCATCTGTTC
>CAUZBD010000121.1:0-6760 GCA_963577795.1 Planctomycetota bacterium
CCCCAAACGGTGCATCAAATGGGTGGATACAAGGTGCATCGTGACCAGAAACAGTTACAAGCGGATGTGCAGGCGATGGAAACAGCGGGGGCGTTTGCCGTTGTCTTAGAATGTATTCCTGCTGCGACGGCCACCCAAATAAGCGCACAAGTTGCCATTCCCACAATTGGCATCGGTGCGGGTGCGGGTTGTGATGGTCAGATTTTAGTGATCCACGACCTGCTTGGAATTCCCGATGGGAACCTCCCCAAGCATGTGAAGGCATATGCAGCGCTCGGGGAACAAATTGTGGCTGCAGTGAAGGACTTTTGTACCGATGTGCGGAGTGGGAAGTTTCCGGCAGAGGACCAGGCTTTTGTTTGAGCGGGCAGAAGTTTGCGGAGGAAGTTCAGTATGAGCAATCGGCTCGCAGATGCTTCAAGTCCCTACTTGCTTCAACACAAAGAGAATCCGGTCGATTGGTTTCCTTGGGGCGATGCCGCCTTTGAACGCGCTCGATCTGATGCAAAGCCCATTTTCTTATCCATCGGTTACTCTGCGTGCCATTGGTGTCACGTGATGGAGCGAGAGAGCTTCGAAGATGTTGAGTTAGCAAAAATTTTGAACGATCATTTTGTGGCGATTAAGGTCGATCGAGAGCAACGACCTGATTTGGATCATATCTATATGCAGGCGGTACAGACCCTCACCGGTCGAGGCGGTTGGCCGATGTCGGTTTTCCTTACTGAAGATGGCCAGCCATTTTATGGTGGCACATATTGGCCACCACAATCGCAGCACGGCATGCCAGGATTTAATCAAGTGCTGACCTCGGTGGCTGATGCCTGGAAGAATCGTCGCGAACAAATCACAGAACAAGCATCTCGCCTGACTGCGAGCCTTCAAGCCGGTCTTGCGTCATCACCGGTCGCGCTCGTGGCGGAGGAAGTACTCGAAGCAGCAGTCTCCGCATTGGAGAATGCTTTCGATCCGACAAACGGTGGATTTGGCGAGGCACCCAAATTTCCGCATCCGCTGGAAATCAAGCTTAGCCTGCGGCTTGCGCGGGAGCGCGGTCAAAAGTCGCTTGAGCAGATGGCTATTTTGAGTCTGGATAAAATGGCTGCCGGTGGCATCTACGACCATCTCGGTGGTGGTTTTCATCGCTATGCGGTCGATGCATCTTGGCTCGTCCCGCATTTTGAAAAAATGCTCTACGATAACGCGCTACTGGCGGGGTGTTACCTCGAGGCCTTTTTAGCGACAGGGCAGGATCGTTATCGCCAAACCGTTCAAGAAACGTTGGATTACATCTTAAGGGAAATGCAGCATCCGGACGGTGGTTTTTATAGTACGCAGGATGCGGATAGTGAAGGGGTCGAAGGAAAGTTCTTCGTCTGGACGGCGGCCGAGATTGCTGCCACGCTCGATGCAGATGTGGTCGATCTGTTTTGCAAGTTTTACGACGTTACGGAAACAGGTAATTTCGACGGCCAGAATATTTTGCATACGACGCAATCTCTAGAAGCATTTGCATCCTTGTGCGGTCGGGAGCCAAAACAACTCAAACAGGAATTCGCGGTCGCGAGACAACAACTCCTTGCCATTCGTGACCAGCGGATTCGTCCAGGGCTCGACGATAAAGTTCTTGCTGATTGGAATGGGTTGATGATTGATACGCTCGCGCGAGCGGGAGCTGTGCTGCAAATACCAGAGTATTTGGAGGCGGCAGCTCGAGCGAGCACGATGGTCTATACGAGAATGCGTGACGGTGAAGGCCGTCTTCTTCATTCTTGGCGGAATGGAATTGCCGAGGGTCTGGCGTTCGTCGACGACTATGCAGCACTTCTGGGTGCTTGGGTGACACTTTACGAGTGCACGTTTGAAGAAGTGTGGATAGAGCATGCCCTGGAGTTGGCCGAGGCATTACAAAGTCGATTCGAAGACGCTGAAGGAGGTGGATTCTTTTTTACCGCCGGCGACCATGAGCAACTGATCGCCCGCCGCAAGGAATTTTTTGATCAAGCCACGCCGAATGGGAATGCCCTCGCGGCAGAGGGACTTTTGCGTCTGGCCGGTTTACTTGGGCGAGACGATCTGCGGGTTTCCGCAGAGCGGGCATTGCAGGCTGCCGCCGACATACTTCCAAAAGCACCTTTGGCGCAGGGGCAGAGCGTCCTTGCCTTGATGCGATACGTTGCTCCAGTTCGACAGTGGGTTTTGGCAGGAAGGGAGCCAAATCAAGAGGCGGCTGACATTTTGAAAAGTTTGTGGGCAGCGTATCTCCCCGAGCATGTCCTCGCGTGTCGCCTGAATGATGCAACTGCATCGCAAAGTAGGCATCTAGACAATCTTTTTTCCGGTCGTCCATCGACAGAGTCTGCTTGGGAACTTTACCGCTGCGAAGGCTTCACCTGTCAGCAACCTGCACAAACCGTTGCCGCAGCACAAGATATGATTGCGGTTGCCGCAGACGTTTAAACAGCACCAGCCACATTTCAAGAAGCCGGAGGCATTTTCTTCGCGTCAAAGGCTTGCTGTGCGGTGCGGTAGATTTCAACGAGCGGCACTCCGGTCGCCTGAGCAAGTTTGCAGCAATCTTCGTATTCGGGAGAAAAGCTAACTAGGTTACCGGGCCGCTGCGCCACAATGCCCGCTACATTACCCCAGGGTGTCGCGACCTGATGCGTAGAGCGAGGAAGAATCGTTCGCTCGGCAGACCATTTTCGCAGACCGAGTGTCGTCGAATGTTGCAAGATGGCGGTCTCCACGCTCATTAAGTGTTCGCGATGGCAGAGTGCCGTGATGAGAACCCCCGGTCGATTTTTTTTCATTTGAATTGCAGTGCAGTAAACGTCGATTGCCCCCACGGCAAACAGTTGCTCTTGGAGATGCCCAATCCATTCTCCCGTGGAATCATCAAGTTGTGTCTCGACCACCCAGATCGTATTGGCCGGGGAGGGTGTGGCATCCGCCGTGCCAAGCAGTAGCCGGAGGAGATTCGGTTGACTGGGAAGATCGCGCTCCCCCGCTCCGCAGCCAATGGTTTCAATCGACATCCCGGGAAGGGGTCCGAACGCATCGGCTAATTCAGCCACAATCGCTGCTCCAGTAGGCGTTGTTAATTCGGCCTCCACGTTGGAAGCGGCCAGTGGAATACCTTTCAATAATTCGGCCGTTGCCGGCGCGGGAAGACTACAGCGACCGTGCGCAATTTGAATTGTCCCCGTTCCTGTCGGGATTGGGGATGCACAAATACGATCGACATTTAAAAGATCCCAGCCGATCGCAACGCCTACAATATCGGCAATCGAATCGATGGCACCCACTTCATGGAAATGGACCTTATCGAGAGACGTTCCATGCACCTTGGCTTCTGCTTTGCCTAAACGAACAAAAATATTCTTGGCCGTCTCTTTTTGATTTGCAGAAAGCTGACTTTCGTCAATCATCTTTGTGATATCGGCGAGATGCCGATGGACGTGTTCGGGCGGGTGTTGGATTGTGATCTGTGTTGCCCGAAAACCATTTTTTTTCACTTCCTCTGCCGTGAGTTGACAGCCTTCGAGACCGAGTGAATGGATGCCGGCTTGAATTGCACTAAGATCGGCGCCAGCATCCACCAAGGCCCCAAGGGTCATATCGCCACTGATTCCACTCGCACAGTCAAGGTATGCCGTCTTCATAGGCGACAATTTTAGATTCCAAATCGTTACCAAAACAAGGTGGTACGATGTGGCAAGGGTCATTATTTCCCGGTAAAAGAGTCCGCGGCTTTCCGGTCGTCGCTCGGCAGGTGCCCGATTTCTCAGCGAAGGGGTCTAGGCTGCGTGCGGAGAGTTCCCGCTTGTACCTGAGTTTGAGGACCAATTGCCAAGCCGATCCATCCGTCCTCAATTTGCGTTTGATTCACAGCCAGGTCCGACATGCGGGAATTGTCAGCGATTTTTTTGGGGACCAGCGGTATCTGCGTTCCACGAGATAGCAATTTACTAAAAACACCACGGAGTGCAATCTGGTCTCGAGTCCTCAATTTTTTCGCCTCGAGTCGGATTGAATCCTGACGTGTAAGAAAGGCCTTCATTCCGTCGGTTTCAATTCCATACTCCGCCGAAATGCGGAGGTTGGACCACTTGTACTTACTGCCTTTGGTGATCCGCTGAACGGACATAATCAGCGTTACCGCACCCTTATCGCAGTGTACGCGGATCGGATCTTTGGCAGCGAAAGTAACGACTATATTTTTTGTCATCGACTCAGGAACCTCTTTCACAGACCGCCCGATTTTTTCCATTACATGTAAGTACAAAGCGTGGAGCGAAAAAGTATTTCCTGCCAAGTGGAGTTGGTCCAATCCATTATTGATTGCACTTTCATGAAACTGCATGCTGAGCATACTGTTGGAAAGTGCCCGCGGTCGAGCTGAATAGCCTGTAAGTTGCCCAGGATGACCAATCCGCAAACGGCTGGTGGCTCGTTCTTCAGTCGTCGAAAGTTGCACAGCCGTCGGATCCAGGCCAAGTTGCTCGAGGGGCTTCCACAATGCGTGATAAAATCCATCGATTCCCTTCCGTAACCGCGGGTCCAGTTCTTTGTCAAAGGTTTGTTTTGCTTGCGACGCCACATGATATTCCGTTTGGCTCAGTGCTTCGTCGTACCCCTCGGCGTGTTTTCGTCGAGTAGCATTACGGACCCACGAACCGACAAACGGTATATTGTCGTAATCGGTCTCGATATCGATTAACTCACTTTCACTGATAGCCTCGGCAACGCTTGGCTTGGCCTTCACGCCTTGATGATCAATCAGAATTAATTTTCGCACCAAAAAACCGGTTTCACCTTCGTTGTAAACGTATACATTTCGGCTCGAGGCGACCGTATCGGAAAGAACATGCCCCCAAGCTTCCATGCCGATACGGATGCGTTGTGGATCGGGAATCAAGCGCGTTTGAAGTCTTGTTCGGGTGCGACTGTTTCCCCAAACGGGAATACCTAAAATATAATCATCAATTTTTCCAGTCTCGTCGCGGGTTGTTGGCAACAGGCGATTCATTAAATCACCAGTGGCAACGATTCGTAGATTGGCGTTGCGATAGTGCAGATCTAATGCCTGGCCGAGTGCACGTTGGGCGTCATTTTGGGATTGGAGAAGGGGGTCGATGACATTTGCAATTTTGGCTGCATCACTATTGAGCCTGGAAAATTCGTACTGTTCAAGTGCAGCCAAAAGGTCAGATACATCAACCGAAAAACCGATCAGTTCATTCGACTGCAGATTGTGTTTTAAAGAAGATTCACCGAGGAAGGGCTGATTGGTATTCACGATTCCTTGTGGAAAGGTGTTGGATAGATTTTGTCCCGATCGCCAAATAGCTAGCCTGCGTTTTAAATCGTAGCATGCGGCATTGAATTGATATGCGATAGGACTCCGGTCAATCTTTGATGACATCAATGGGGCTTGGTCAACAGCATTTTGCAAACCGTCAAAAACATTGGATGTGCTTTCATCCGTCAGGCTCTTGCAGTGTCGCAACTTATCCAATTGCTCGCGAACCTGCTGCGCCCAGGGACGCGTTTTCTCCGCTTGCTCAAGCAAGTCCAGTTTTTTTAAAATGGCATGGGGAGTGGGCCACGCAGGGCGTTGGTAGCGTGGCGGGGGATCCGCAAGACTAGAGATCCTACGATAGTCGCCGGATAGACCCGCCGCTTCGCTGGACGGGTCGTTCGCTGCAAGCAAGTTGAGTTGCCAACGTGACCAAGATGATTGTTCTGCTGAGGCATCGTCGATCGAAGGCGTCACTTGCTCGAGTCGCGGATTAAGCGGTTCGATCGGATGGCGACCGTGCTGCCGGTGCCAAGACAGAGGCACAAAGATTCCTAGGACAAAAACAAATGCCAGGAAAACAAAATGCGAAAAGTTTAGGCCATGCTGCCCGTGCATCACCGATTCCCTCCGGCGTGGGTGAATGGTCCGCGGAAACTGCGGTCCTCTAGTTTAAATCGGTTCTTGGCGGCTTGCCGGTCGAGCGTTTCAGTTGCAGAAAAAAGCCCGAGAGGCCGGAAACTTCACGAATTCGAACCTGGCTGTATATATGTACCGATTATGCGGTTATTTTCTGCAGCGATCCAAGGCGGGGATACCCCGTTTGCGGGGCGTCCCGTTTTCATGGAGATTCTAAGATTCGAAGCCATTTTCGTGAAAGGAGTACTCAGCGATCCTTTCTTTTGTGAGCATGACCGTGTCCGCATCCTCGTAGGCAGGTGCGCAGCAACAGAGAAAGACAAGCGGTTCACTTCCTCGATTGATCATTTGGTGCGGTGCGCCCGGAGGGATCGCAATCGCATCACCGGGAATAATTTCTTGCTTATCATGAGCGAGGATCATCTCTCCCCGACCTTCAAGGATGTAGTAAATTTCCTCGGTCGTGGGGTGAAAATGTGGCATAGTTGCACTTCCTACGGGAAGCCGCGCCTCGGCTAAACTTTGATTGCGAATGCAAGAATTTCGATGGGCGAGAAGTTCGCGAATTTCTGAACCGTCTTTTGTTATAAACGCAGAAACGCGGTTGATATTGTGAATGTCCATCAAGTCACTCCTGTTTATTTACGGAAGATGGAGACGGTGGCCGGAGAATATTGCCGCACGTCCCAATTTGCGTGCAGTGGAAGTTCTTTCGTATCCAAACGTCCATCCGATTCAACGACGATCAAGCTCCCTTTTTCTGCCAGCTCAATGCATTGCTCGATAAGCCGCATCATTGCTTCGGACTCCGACACAAAA
>CAUZBD010000122.1:0-6740 GCA_963577795.1 Planctomycetota bacterium
AAAAATACAGGCGAGGTGCGGGGCGGAGGATTGAGTCTGCCGACGTGATGACTGAGAATAGAGAATTCCCATTCCTGGCAACTGCGAGATGCAACGGTGTCGCGTTTAACCCCTACCCTGACCGAAAGCCTCAAGACTGAAGCGGGCCGCCTCGGCTTTTCTTTGACCGGGGTCTGTCCGGCGGTCACCCCTTCAGGACTTCACAATCTGAACGCGTGGATCGAAGCGGGCTATGCCGGGCAGATGCACTATCTCCCCGACCGTCTCGACGCCTATGCGCATCCCGACGCGGTACTCGATGGAGTGAAAAGTCTGCTGATGCTCGGTCGCGTTTACCGCACGGTTGAACCGGCGGCGGTCACCGAGAGTAGTGGTCGTGTGTCGCGCTACAGTTGGGGCTGCGATTACCATGATCGGATTCACGATGATTTACGTCTGCTCGCAGAAACACTTCGCGCTGCGGTTCCCGCCGCCCGCGTGCGGGGAGTGGTCGACACGGCGCCCCTTTTGGAACGCGAGTTTGCCCAGCGGGCGGGCCTGGGCTGGATCGGCAAAAACAGCCTGCTCCTCAATCGAGAGGCCGGCAGTTGGTTTTTTCTGGCCGCGCTGCTCACCGATGTGGAACTCGATTACGATCCACCGGAGGAGGCCGATCACTGTGGTTCGTGTACGGCATGTCTCGACGCTTGCCCGACCGATGCGTTCGTTGCACCGTATGTACTCGACAGCCGTCGCTGCATCAGCTACCTCACGATTGAAAACCGCGAGTCCATTCCAGATTCCTTGCGGGAGGGAATCGGTGATTGGGTTTTTGGCTGCGACGTTTGCCAGGACGTCTGTCCCTGGAATCATCATGCGCCAAGTTGCGACGATGCCGACTTCACGCCCCGAGCGGAGACCGACCCGCTGCCCCTGGCTCCGCTGTTTGATCTGGATGAAGCAGCTTTTCGCAACCGCTTTCGCGACTCGCCCCTCTGGCGGGCAAGGCGCCGGGGACTGTTGCGGAACGCCGCAATCAATCTGGGCAACCGGCCCACCAGCGAGGGAGAGAAGGCCCTCGCAAAAGGGCTCGTCGATACGGAACCTTTGGTGCGGGGTGCCGCGGCCTGGGCCCTGGGGCGTTATGGCTCGGTGGCGGTCGCGGTTCTTCTGGCCGCACAGTTAGAAAAGGAACAAGACCCGGAGGTACGGGCGGAGATTCAACGGGCTTTGGAATCGGTTGCCGCACCGCAGCCTTCAGCACCCGGCGTTTCGGCAGCCTCGGGAAGTGCCGGGGGATGCCGGCCCGGGAGATCGTCGCAGTAATAGCGATCGAGGACTGCTTTCCACTCGTCCACGTTGCGTGCGGCAACAAACGCATCGCGGACTGTAAGCGACGCAGGGTGTAGCCGTGCATATTTGATGCCGAATTTTCGCATTAGCGCCGATGAACGCTTCGGTCCATAATGGGCTGTGGCCAGCTCGAAGTGGGTCCGGATCACGGCCCGCTGGGCATGGAGCGTCGGTGGCTCAGGAAGCGGCTCACCGCGGAGCAGCGCGGCGGCCTGCGCAAAGATCCAAGGGTTACCGATCGCACCGCGGGCGACTGTCACGCCGTCTACACCGGTTTGGGCGAGCATTTCCACGCAGGCGGCGGGCGAAAATAGATCGCCGCTGCCGAGAATCGTGTGGTCGCCGGCATGACGTTTGACTTCGGCTAAAAACGCCCAACTGCTCGGACCGTTGTACCGCTGGCGAACGGTGCGGCCGTGGACGGTGATCCCACTCACGCCTCGGGCAAAGGCCCCGTCGAGAATTTCAAAAAAATGATCCCGGCTCGCGGCATCGTCATCGATTCCCCGCCGCATTTTCACAGTGACAGGAATATGGGGAGCTGCCGCTTCACGAACGCGGGCAATGATTTCCAGCGCCACCTCGGGTTGTCCTAGGTGAAAGCCACCGCGACAGCGGCCAAGTACTTTTTTTACGGGGCAGCCGAAGTTAATATCGATCACATCGAAGCCTGCCTCCACGAGCCGCTTGGTCGCCGGAGCAAAATCGACCGGATCGGCGCCCATCAACTGTCCGCCGACCGGATGTTCTTCCTCGGTCACATGCAGATAATGTCGCGCCTTGCCGCCCCGCGAAACCTCGACCACAAAGCGATCGAGCATCACCTCACAGAGGGTGTACGGTGCCCCGAGCCTGCGCGCGATCACCCGCATCGGCCAGTCACTGTAGCCGGAAAGCGCTGCCTGAACGACCGGCAGACCGACAGCCACATTGCCCAGTTGCAGGTCGTGCTGTTTGGTGGTGGCGGTGTCCATCAACGAGAGACCTTATCAAATGCTCATGCCCGTGAAGCCACCATCAACGTAGAGTTCGGACCCGGTAATAAAACTGCCGGCCCCCGGCGACAGAAGCAACAGGACCGCCCCTGCCAGTTCAGCCGGTTCCCCAAACCGGCCCATCGGTGTTTTTCCGAGGATCGTTTCGACGCGGTCGGGCGTCAAAACTTTGCGATTTTGTTCAGCCGGAAAGAAACCGGGGCAGAGACAATTGACCCGCACGCCGGCCGGAGCCAGTTCTCGGGCTACGTTTTTCGTTAAATTCACCACGGCCGCTTTCGAGGCGGAGTAGGTGAAAACCCGCGAGAGCGGCAGGTGCGCAGAAACGCTGCCGATATTGAGAATCGCCCCCCTGCCCTCCGCTGCCATGTGCGCACCAAAAATCTGGCAGCCGAAGTGGGTGGCCTTCAGATTGGTATCGAGAATTTCTTGGAAGTCGGCTTCTTCGATTTCAAAATAGGGAACGGCGGAATTAACGCCCGCCGAGTTGACCAGCATATCGCAGCGCCCGCATTGCTTGAGTGTTGCCTCGAGCAATTGTCCGATCGATTCACGGCAGGTGGCATCGACCTCCAGGAAGCAGGCTTTCCCGCCGGTCGCTTCGATCGCCGCTGCGCGGGCCTCGCCCCGCTCGCGATTACGACCTGCCACGACCACGGTGGCACCCGCCGATGCAATCGCTTCACAGAAGGCACCTCCGAGGACTCCGGTACCCCCAATCACGACAGCCACCTGAGAATCAAGAGAAAAAAGTTTTTCAAGTGCTGTTGCGCTCATCGTCTGGTTCTCATTAGTGGGGTGGTTTGCGGGCTGCGAGCCAATCGGTGTGGAACACACCTTCGCGGTCGACACGTTCGTAGGTATGTGCACCGAAATAATCGCGCTGCGCCTGCAGCAGGTTGGCCGGCAGACGAGCCGAGCGGTAGCCGTCGTAGTAGGCGAGCGCCGCGGCGAAAGCGGGTGTGGGAATGCCCCGGCAGGCGGCCGTCGCCACCACTTCGCGCCATGCCTGCTGCGTGGTTTGGATCGCCTCGCAAAAGTAGGGATGCAGAAGTAGGTTTTCAAGTGCGGGATGCTCGTCGAAGGCCTCTTTAATCCGATCGAGGAATTGGGCGCGAATAATACAACCACCCCGCCACAAAAGTGCGCAGTTACCGTACGCGAGTTGCCAGTGATGCTCGGCCGCTGCGGCCTGCAATTGCACAAACCCTTGGGCATAGCTGCAGATTTTCGAGGCGTAGAGCGCTTGACGCACGCCTTCAATAAAATCACTTTGCAGAGGCAGTGTGTCGGGGGCCACGGTCGGGCCGGTCAGCTGCGCACTGGCCCGGACGCGGGCTTCTTTGGCGGCCGAAAGTCCGCGGGCGAAGACGGCGGTCGTGACCAGGGTGCTCGGCACTCCCAGATCGAGCGCAAGTTGGCTCATCCACTTACCGGTTCCCTTGGCGCCGGCACGATCCAGAATCGCGTCGACCAAATCGCCGTCGCCCAACGGATCGGCGACGCTAAAAATATCGCGCGTAATTTCAATCAGGTAGCTTTGCAGCACGCCCTCGTTCCACGTATCGAAGACCTCGTAGAGTTGATCGTTCGAGAGTCCCAGGACATCGCGAAGCAGTTGATACGCCTCGCAGATCAGTTGCATGTCACCATATTCGATGCCGTTGTGCACCATTTTGACGTAATGTCCCGAGCCGCCGGGTCCGACCCACTGGCAACAGGGAATATTCTCACCGACGCGGGCAGCGATCGCCTGCAGAATAGGCTGCACCAGGGGCCAGGCATCTGCACTGCCGCCGGGCATCAGACTCGGTCCGAGCAGGGCACCTTCTTCGCCGCCCGAAACGCCGACGCCGACATACAGCATGCCCGCTTCTTCGACCCGCGCTGCACGACGCTCTGTATCCAAATAGAACGTATTGCCACCATCAAGGATGACATCGCCCGGCTCTAAAAGTGGAAGCAGTTCGTCGATCAGTGCATCGACCGCCGGTCCTGCCTTGACCATCAGCATCACTTTGCGGGGCCGGGCGAGATTGGCGACCAGTTCGGCGACGCTGTGGCAACCGACAAAGCGTTTCCCTTTGCCGCGCCCATCAAGCAGCGCATCGACTTTGCTCGTGGTGCGATTGTTGACGGCAACTGAAAAGCCGCGGCTTTCGACGTTGAGTGCGAGGTTTTCCCCCATCACGGCCAAGCCGATCAAGCCAAAATCACAGTTTCCGGTTTCGGTGTGCATGAAAAATCTACTAGGAAAAATGGGGCTGGAGGGAAGCCTTACCGCTCGATGCGGGCTCCGCGCCCTTTGTGAACGGCTTCGACCAGATGGCGTGTGGCCATGGTGGTGTCGCCTGGATAGGTGGTCAGAAGCGCGCCGTGTGCCCAACCGCGGTGCAGGGACTCTTCGACCGTAAGGCCTTCGAGCAACCCCGCGATAAAGCCCGAGGAAAAACCGTCTCCGCCACCAACCCGATCCAGTACGTCGAGTTCGCAGTGCGGGGCCAGATAATCGCGGCCTTCGGCCCAGGCCACTGCCGACCAGGTATGCCGCGCGGTGGAGTGGACTTCCCGGAGGGTTGTGGCCAAGACTTTGATTTGTGGAAAGGCTTGACGTACTTCGTCAATCATGCCGAAGAAGACTCCGGGATCGAGTTTTGCATCTCCCGAGATTTCCGGCCCTGCGATACCAAGGCCATGCTGCAAGTCCTCTTCGTTGCCGACCAGTACATCGACCAGGGAAACAATTTTGCGGAGCGTGGCCTGTGCCTCTTCGCGGCTTCCGCGTTTTTTCCAGAGCAGGTTGCGAAAATTCAGATCAAACGAAACGACGGCACCCGCATCGCGGGCGGCGGTCATCGCTTCTAAAATGACCTCTGGCGTGGAGTCTGAGAGCGCGGCAAAAATACCCCCCGTGTGCAACCAGCGGGTTCCCTCCAAAAGTTCCTTCCACCGAAAGTCGCCCGCTTTCAAAAGGGCAGCGGCTTCTTGGGATCGATTGTAAAACACGACCGGCGGACGGATGCCCTGGCCCCGATCGCTGTAAACGGTGGCAATGTTCGGACCATCCACCCCGTTGTGAACAAATTCTTTGTAGATGCCCTGCACACCCATCGCCCGCACTTGTTGCCTCACTAGATCGCCCAAGGGATGATCGACCATGGCCGTGACCATGGCGGTTCGCAAGCCAAAGCAATCGGCCAGATTGGCAGCCACATTGTATTCGCCGCCGCTGACATGAATGTCGAGGCGGGTTGCTTTGCGCATGGGGACGATGCCCGGATCGAGGCGGTGGACCATGGCACCGAGCGCAAGAAGATCAAATCCGCTTTCGTCGGCCGTAACGGCCGGTGGTATGTGCAGCGCGAGAGGCTCGGTCATCTTCGCCCGGGGGTCACAGTCAACTGGCAGAGGCACAGCCCGCCCGATGTGGGAGGCAGAACGTGCGATATTTTAACCCCCACCGTAGCAGACGACTAGGCTGCCAACCGGCGGCCCTCTTCGCCGCTTGAGAGCAAATCAACGAGAATGAGGTGGATGACCCGTTCGGTCGCGAGGTGATGCATGCGAGCGACCATACGTTTGGAGAATCGATGCCGCTTACCGAGTACCTGTTCGGCCTCCTGGCGGATCACAGCCGCGGCACGGGCCCGCACATAACCGCGGGCTTCAGGGACATCCATTTGAAAAATCGAATCTTGAACCCGATTCCAGACGGCTTCCCTGCTGCGCTCGGCAATCGTGACGGCCTGAGCAATGGATTGTCGCAGCATGGTGCGGTCGCGGAGTGCTTGAAGCCACTTTTTCAAAGGTTCGTCCTCCTTGACTGCCGGTGAAAATTCGCATCCATCTTTCTTTTCGAGCGCGGAAGATAGGAAACTTCAACTCTTCGCAAGACGCACTTCGCACATCGGGCTTTGCCGCGTTGCTTGTGCCGGTGCAACCGGAAAAACTTACCTAATTAGGCCGCTTTCGGACCGCCGGGGGGGCACAGCCGATCTTGACCTATCGGTACGGAGTGCCTAACTTATCGCAGCGAAAGTACTAGGCGCCGTAGGCAAGTGGCTAAGCCAGCGGATTGCAAATCCGCCACCATCGGTTCGAATCCGATCGGCGCCTCTTTATGCTTGGGGTCTTCTCGGCCCCGCTTCGGCGATTGGGATCGTTGTGGGCACCGCGCTTTGGGCCTATGATGGGGGCAACCTGCACCCCCCCGCCACCCGAGAATAACGCCCTCGCCTGTGACTATTTGCCGGTCCCCTTCCCGCTGTTGGTACGATTCCCTCTCCCGAGTGTTCCTCTTGGTGGGCCTGCTCCTGGTGGGAAATTTTCTTGTGCCGCTTGCCGCTCCACTGACGGCGGCTGAGGCACCCACCGGCGCACTGCGCGGCCTGCTGCCACGCAGCGAAGTGCCAC
>CAUZBD010000123.1:0-6682 GCA_963577795.1 Planctomycetota bacterium
GTCCCCTGATAGACACTCGGCAGGTATCCAGCGCCCCAGTTGGCCGCATGGCCCTTGGGCAAACCGCGTCCCTTCGGGTCGCTCATCACAACAAATGCAGGCAGACTGTCGCTGCTGCTGCCCAGACCATAAGTCACCCAGGAACCCACACACGGGTAACCCATGCGCGGCAGGCCACAGTTCATCATGAAAAGCGCCGGCGAATGGTTGTTACTCTCGGTATGCCCGGAATGAATGAACGCCATGCGATCGACGTGCTTGGCCAAGCGCGGAAAAATCGAGGAAACATGTTTGCCACATTGGCCATGCTGCTTGAACTCAAACGGACTTTTCATCAGGCCTCCGACCGAGTTTGCAAAAAAACCGGTGAACCGATCGAAACCTTCGAGCGTTTGACCGTCTCGCTTGGCCAGGGCCGGTTTGTAATCCCAAGTATCCACTTGACTGGGACCTCCGTTCGTAAATATCCATATGACCGATTTCGCCTTAGGCGCAAAGTGAGGGTGCTTGGGTGCTAGTGTTCCTTGGCCCGCCAAGCCTTCTTGCTGGAGCAGACTCCACAAACCAAGTGAACCCATACCCATCCCGCACCGCTGCAACATCGCCCGACGAGTCAGTTTCTTAATCTCTCTAATTTTGTCCATTAGTTAACATAACTAAATTCGAGGGTCATTTCAGTCCGTGTTGGCAGGGGTTTTTGAACAATCAAATTGTTGGTGCCACTTCTGGTGCCACTTTTTTGAGGCCATCGGTGGCACCGCGATACTCAGCCAGCCCGTCCCGCTCGATGTTGGTGCAGACCGAAAGCCTGCCCCTGACCTCTGAAAATGTAATCCACCAGACTTCATTGCGCGGAATTAGTACCAAGGCGAAATAGCTACAATCGGCCTCTGAGTAAAGCTTAGAGGCGCTTAAATTACCCCTCTGAGTGACCGGCTCGTATGCTTTCGGTTCAGCCATCAACCCTTAGTTTTTAAGGCTGAAGGCATTTTGCGGCAACAGTTAAAACGCCTTGAAAACTGTGCTCAACGGGATGACAGTCGGCTCACCATGAAATCACAGCTGATCGCAATCGTCGCAGCCCTGCTGGTTGTGGGGTGTGGTGAGTCGGCTCCAGATATGTCTATTCATGACGCTGCAAAACTTGGAGACACTTAAGCCGTCAGCCAACATTTGGATGCTGGTGCGGATGTAAATGTGAAGAATGATTTTGCATGGACTCCTTTGCATCTTGCGGTAAAGGAACGCAGAACAGAAACTGTAAAACTGTTAATCAGCAAAAATGCGGATGTGAATGAGATAGCTCAGGGTGAAACTCCATTAGATATGCTACGTTCGGCAGGGCTGGTTAAGGAAACAGAGGCGATATCCAAACTCCTCCGCAAACACGGCGGCAAAACGGGTCAAGAATTGAAAGCTGAAGACAAATGAAACACCTCCTCCTCACAACAATCGCAGCCGTGTTGGTGGGGTGTGGCAAAGCATCAGATATCTTAATTCACGAAGCTGCGGTAGACGGAAACATCGAAGCATTCAAACAACACATCACTGCCGGTGTGGATTTGAATGCGTAGGATAAATAAGGCTACAGCCCTCCTTTGCATGAGGCTATAACCGTTATCTTCGCGTAAGAAGAACTTAGAGCTAAATGAAATCATTTCTGATCAAAATCCTGTGTTTGGGGTTCGGAGCGGTCTTCGCAACCGCCGAGGAACCCGTTCCAGTTGAGGTAGCACACGATTTCATCCAATCCCACTGCATCAATTGCCACAACGATCGCAAGCAAAAGGGCGACATTAATCTGGAACCATTGATTCATGACGCCGCATCTGTTGATCTGGAACTACTGGTCTCCGTCTTTGAGCAACTCGATCTCGAGGAGATGCCTCCCGAAGATGAGGAGCAGCCCACAATGGATGAAAAATCAAAGATGCTGGCGTTCTTGAATGCCGCGATCAAAGCCAGCGGTTCCTCGACCATTGATAAGAAAGCGCTGCCAGGCTATGGAAACTACGTCGACCACAAGGCGCTTTTCGAGGGTGCCCTCTCGGACTCAGCATCCGCGCCGCCGCCACGTATCTGGCGCTACAGTCCGGAAAGCTATTCCGAAAGAGTCAATCGCATTGTAGGCCACGATGTAGTCAAGTTTGTGCCCGTTGCCACCTTTCCGGTGCCTCAGAAGGGGCTCCAACATCCCGCCTTCCCCTACAAAGGCACGGCGCATACTGCTAAGGACTATGCGAACATTCATGACTTCGGGTTGACCGAAACGGAGCTCCTGATCGGACTGGCAGAGGAACTCTCCGCTGCGCAATTCAACTCCGGGTCCCTACGCGGTTACCACAACCTGCCGCCAGGCGACGCCGAATGGAAACGACTTCTCGACGACCAATTCAGAAAGCTCTACAGCAGAACCCCTACGGACACCGAACGACGATCGCTTTTCGATTTACAGATGAGCGTCGCGGAGACCTCCAGCATTCAAACCGCCAATCAGACGATGATTTCGGCGACCTACCTTCGTCCTGAATCGCTCTTTCGCTTCGAGATAGGCAACACCACGTCAAGGGCTAGTGACCGAGCGCCTCTCTCGCCGCTGGAGTATGCCTATGTCGTGGGATATGCACTCAATCGTGCCGGTCCCACGCCAGAGATCGTAGACAAGTTTGAAAGCTACGAAAGCAAGAGTAAACCCAATCTGAAGGGCCTGATTCGCCCCTTGTTAGAATCCGAGGAAGCCCACCGACGGATCATGCGTTTCATGGACGAATACTTTGAGTATGGCTATGCCGCTTATGTCTTTAAGGACAAGCACCATCGACGCTATCGTCCTGGCTGGCTCATTGAAGATGCAGAGAGATTCATTTCCAGAATCGTCAAACAAGACCGTAATGTCCTGAAAGAATTGTTAACCTCGAGCGAGTTTAACGTAAGAGGAGCATTCAACACCAAATCTGCTCCGAAGTGGTTTCAAGATGAAACCAACGGACACCTTTATTATCACGCCATCTACAATCTAGAGAAAGAGGATCTCGGCAAAGACCCTGAGTGGCGCGACTTCCAAAAAAAACGTGCTGGTATTTTGACGCATCCAGCCTGGCTTCTTGCTTTTTCTGACAACACCAAGAATCACGCCATCCAGCGAGGGCGATGGATTCAGACCAAGCTCCTGGGAGGCGTCATCCCGGACACCCCTGTCGAAGTTGATGCTAGATTCCCAGAAGATCCTGCGCTAACGCTAAGAGAAAAGATGCTGGTGGTTCGCAAAGAGGAATGCTGGAGATGCCACCAACGTATGGATCCCCTGGGACTGCCATTCGAGCAGTATAACCTGTGGGGAATGCATCGAACTACTGAACTGGATCGCCCTGTCGACACCACCGGCGAATTGAACGGCGAGGCGGTCGGAGATCCAATCGAAATGCTGCATCGGCTCGCCGATTCGAAACACGTACACCAAGTCTTCTTGCGGCACGTTTTTCGCTTTTTTAGTGGCCGCAATGAAACGCTAGGCGACGCCAAAACCCTGCGTGACATGGAGAGCGCCTATTATAAAAATAAGGGCAGCTTAAAAGGGAGCCTTCTCGAGCTTCTCGTATCCGATTCCTTTATCCATCGTCAAAAATTGCCACCAAAAAAATAATCTACTGTTATGGAAAAGAAAGCCTTCTCTAACAAGTCTGCCGAGAGCAGTCATGCTAGGCTATATAGCCGACATGAATTTCTGCGAGGCCTGAGTTTGTCAGCTGCCGGATCCGTTCTCCTCAATCCGCTAGTCGGGAAACTTTCAGCGGAGGTTGAAGGTCGTTCGCAGCCGACCCGCTTACTCTTCGTCATGGAAGGAAATGGTTGCCCACCCAATCAGGTGCATCCAACAAACCTAAACCTGACTCCCATTGGTAAGCGTCAACAAACAGTTGAAGAATCTTTCCAAGCCGAGGATCTCCCCAATGCCTTGAAGCCGGTCTCGGACTACGCGGACCGGATGCTCATCTTGCAGGGGATCTCCGGCCGCATTTGCGGCGGTGGCCACTCGACCTATTTCGGAGCACTCGGCTGTTTCAATACAAGAGAAGGTAAACACGTTCTCGGCCCTACTCTGGATTACGAACTTGGTCGCCATAACGAGACGCTTTTCAAGAACATCTCTTTAGGGATCTCGCAAAGATCCCATCTGGATATTGTCTTCAACAGTTCAGCGGCAGGTGCAAACAATCCAATTGGGACCATCTGCAATCCACAGACTGCCTATAAGCGCATGTTTTCGCCCATCGGGGACCAGAAGAACCTGGCAGTCAAAACGCATCTCCTAGATTACGTGAAGGACGATATTCGATCTGTGAAGAGACGGCTGGGCTCAGTTGAAAAAGACAAACTGGATCGCTACCTTTCAGCCTACGAAGAGATCGGCCAGCGCCATTCCGCCATTGCCGATCTGGATCCCGAGGTGAAGAATCGCATCGATCCCATCACTGAAAAATACCGCTCTAGCAATCCAGTCGACCGCCTAGAATGTCATTTCGAACTCGCCACCTCAGCCCTAGTTACAGGGCTCACCAACGTCGCCACCATTGCTTCAGGAGTCGGTCATCAGGATTTTTCCATCGTCTTCGACAAGCTCGGCGTCGGCCTTGAGAAACACTCCATCGGACATGCCCTCTACAACAAGGAACCGGTGGCGATCGAAGCCTCAGAGAAAATCCGCACGTTCCACTTCGAGTTGATCGCCCGCATGCTGAAAAAATTGGCCAGCATCCCGGAGGGTGACGGGACCATGCTCGACAATACACTCGTTGTTTACCTCAGCGATGCTGCCAACGAACACCATACCAAATGCGACGAGTGGCCTTATGTGATTCTTGGCGGAAATCCCCGAATGAAGCTGGGCGGGCGCTGCCTCACTTACGCTGATTTTGAAAACAAAGGCCATCGCACGGTCAACGCTATCCACAACACGCTGCTTCATTCATCGGGGCACCCCGTGAATGACTTCGGGTTCAAGATTCCAGGCCTGGATCACGGCGTCCAAGAAGGTCCACTCAGCGAAATCTTCATATGAGCTGCTACAGAATTATCAGCGCATTGTTCCTCGCCGTCCTCCTCTGCTCGCTCATGGCCGACGAGAAACCATTGATACTGCGTGGTCAGATCGACGGCAAAGCATTCTCCGAGGTTGGCAGACTCTACGTCGACAATGACAGATTGATCCATTTCAGGACAGACCAACGCCTCTACTACTTTTCTCATATGTATTATATCTGGGACGCGCTAACCAAGGCGGGCGTTGTCGCGGATGGCAAGATCGTTCACCATGATCCCATCCGGATCACCGGTAACTATTCCAAGGCTGCCTACGTTTACAATTTTCTGGAGGAACCGGCGCTCCGCGGTAGCCAGATCGTCTGGATTGACCGCGTCGAGAAAGTCGAGAGCTTGCCCGAGATGGAAGAGGCCTTCAGTTACCTCTTTGATGGCAAAAGCCTCCAAGGTTGGTCCGCGACTTCGAATTGGCAGATAGCGGATAAAGCCTTCTCTTGCTCGCCCCCCTCAACTCGGGTCGCCGAACAATTAATGAGCCACTCCAGCCACACCAATTTCGAACTCTCCTTCGAGTATCGGGGATCTTGGGGCACATCCGCGAGTCTTTTGCTTCGAGCCAACAAGAAGGGAGATGGAATCTCTCTCAGCCTTGATCATATCGACGAAGGCACGGTCGGCTTTCCCAAGTCCGCCGCTGGTGCCTCCCGGCCCTACTCCTTGCACGAAAACCGTGAGAAACGAGGTGTCGGCGCAACCACGAACTATCATATTCAATATGAGGGACGCCCTTCCCATGATGCTGTGGCCCACAACAAGCTGCTCGAATGCGCCCAACTGAGTGAGTTTCTCAGGGAATGGGACGGTGGTTTTTGGAACATTGTCAGAGTGCGCTGCGTCGGAGCTGATCCGGAAATCACCCTCTGGATTAATGGTTTCCTAATCAGTAAGTTTAAGGCGAACACGGTTGTCCTACGAGAGAAGAATCCTGCTCACATCGGCGCCATCGAGAACTACGAAGTACATCCCTCAGGAGGCATCGGGTTTGCAGTACACTCCATGAAGCACGAGAAACCTGAGTTCCTACTGCGCGAGGTGCGCGTCATGAAGCTGGATAAGAATTGAACAACCGGTAGTCGCCAATGGTGCGGATTTGAATGCGAAGGGTAAGATTGGCGGAACGTCTTTGCATCTTGCGGCTCATAGCGGTCAAAAGGAAATCGTCGAACTGCTTATCGCAAACGGTGCGAATATGAATGCAAAAATAGAGGTAGGTAAATGGAAAGACCAAACATCACTATCTCTGGCCATCCAAAATAACCAAACCGAAACCGCCGCACTCCTCCGCAAACACGGCGGCAAGACTGGTGAAGAACTGAAAGCTGAAGGCAAATGAAACACCTCCTACTCACAACAATCGCAGCCGTGGTGCTGGTAGAGTGTGGTGAGTCGGCATCAGACATCTCAATTCACGAAGCTGTTATTAAAGGGAATGTAGGAGCCGTTAAACAGCACTTGGCTGCTTATGCGGGCTGTGTTGACCTTCGAGGATTATTACTTTACCCACAACCCACTTGACTCGTAATTTGACACGGCCCTTTTTGACAGCATCATGGCAAGACTTGCTGCTGTTGAATTGGCGTGT
>CAUZBD010000124.1:0-6672 GCA_963577795.1 Planctomycetota bacterium
ATATGTGCGAAGAATTATGGCGTCTTTTGGGCCACGACGCGAGCCTGACGTATGCCCCCTGGCCGGTATTTGACGAGGGGAAAATTGTGGAAGCGACGCGTGAAATTCCGGTGCAGATCAAGGGTCGTTTGCGAAGTAAAATCGAAGTTCCTGCGGACGCCGATACGGCAGAAATCGAATCGTTGGCAAGGAAAGATGAAAAAATCGTCGAATTGCTTGCCGAACAGGAAGTAATCAAAGTCGTTGTTGTTCCTGGCCGGTTGATTAATTTTGTAACGCGGTAAACTTAGGGGTGGGTCGGACTGCCACGCAAAATAGGAAAGAAAAGGTCGAAAAGATGAACAATGTGGCGACGCTTATCCTTGGTGGAGGCCGTGGTACCCGGCTTTATCCACTGACCCGCTATCGCTCCAAACCGGCGGTTCCTTTGGCCGGGAAATATCGTCTGATCGATATCCCAATTTCCAACTGCATCAATAGCGGCTTGCGGAGGATTTATGTCCTGACGCAATTTATGTCGGTGAGTCTGCACAGACATATTCGAAACGCCTATATGTTTGACCGTTTTAGCGATGGATTTGTAGAAATTCTTGCCGCGCAGCAGACGGTGCAGCACTCCGAGTGGTATCAGGGAACGGCGGATGCGGTTCGCCGCAATATCGGTTGTATCAAGCACCGGGATATCAAGCACGTGTTGATCCTCTCCGGCGATCAGCTCTATCGGATGAATTTTGCGGCGATGCTCAAGACGCATCTCGAAAGTGGTGCGGAGGCGACGATTGCCGCCCGTCCGGTGAGTCGGGAGGAAGCGAGTGGGTTCGGTATTATGCAACTCGACGACGCGGGGCGTGTACAGGGTTTTGAGGAAAAGCCGCAGACAAGTGAACAGATGGAGGCCGTACGGATGGAGCCGAGTTGGATCGATGCCCGTGGTGTGGCGAGTCAGGGACGCGACCTCTTGGCCAGTATGGGGATCTATCTCTTCGATCGCGATTTTTTAGTGGAGGTTCTTGAGAACACCGATTTTCAAGATTTTGGCAAAGAAGTCTTTCCCGAATCGATTCGAAAAAAACACGTGAATGTCCATTTATTCGATGGCTACTGGGAAGACATTGGGACCATCGGATCTTTTTATCGTTGCAGTCTCGAGCTTGCCTCTGCCCAACCTCCTTTTAACTTCATGATGCCCGAGGCTCCCATTTATTCCCATGCTCGCTACCTTCCGCCCTCGCGGATTGATGAGGCAACCGTACGCAACAGTGTGGTGGCCGATGGCTGCATTATCGAAAAAGGAGTCGTGATCGAGAATAGTGCCATCGGTTTGCGGTGTCGAATTGGTCCTGGTGCCCAAATCCGCGGTTCTGTTTTGATGGGCGCCGATTACTACGATACTGCCGTGGATGTAGAAAGCGATCAGGTGGCCGGAAGAGCCGCACTTGGGATCGGTGATGGGGCGGTGATCGACGGGGCGATTATCGACAAGAATTGTCGGATTGGTAGCGGTGCACGGATTGCCAATACGGACGGGCGGATGAGTGATGATGTGAGCGACGACGTATTCGTGCGGGACGGTGTGGTCGTTGTCCAGAAAGATAGCCTCATTCCGGCCGACTGGAAAATGTAAGCACCGCAGTTCGTTCAGGAGCCACTTGAAGGCAGGGGCGAGCTTGACTCTGTTCCTTCTGGCGTGGCGGTGGCACCCGGATCACTGCCTGATGGCAGCGTACTCGGATCGACAAATTCGGTGCCATTGTCGGTGCCGTCGACGATGGCTTGGGGCGCATCAATAATCGATCCGGCTCGTGGGGTAACAGGACAGTTTCCACAGGTGCATTCCTGGCCTTTCTTTCCCATAAGCCCACCAAGCGGGTAGCACGTATTGCACATGCGGCAGCCACTGCTGGCGACGAGGCTGACCGAAAGAAGAGAGAAAAGTAGCATCGAGGGAAAGCGTGTCATCTGAAATTCCTCGCAAATGATCGTTGCGCTGCTTGGGGGGGGCAGCTTGTAGCAGCCTTTTTTGGGGGAAGCAAGCCAGCTTTTTTGCTTCAACCGGCCAGTCGCTTCCGTGCTGGCAGAAGGTGTTGTAGCTGCACGACGCCTTGGAGATGCCAATCGGCCAGCTCGGCGGTGTCGGAGCCGATACCGATGGTTCGTAGGCCAATCATCCGCGCCAAACGGAGGTATTCATGGGTCTGGCCCACGAACGCGACCTGCTGACGGGCAACTTTTAAGGCGGAGAGCGTGCTGGCAAGCAAACAGTCAGGGACGTGGCCGTGACCGGCGTTATCGGCTCGGGCGATGAAGTCAAAATAGGGGCTTAGACCAAGACGTGCTGCCTTCTCGCCGATCGCTTCCTGGTCGCAATTTTCCAGTGCCCAGAGGGCGAGCGGATGGCCTGCAGCTTGCAAAGATTTCAGTAGGTCGACAACACCCGCTAGCGGACGTTCCTCGGTCAGCAGGCTCTTCCGCTTGCTTCGTAGTGCGGGCGTAATTTCATGGATATGCGCAGCAGGCATTCCGGCTTGAGCGAGCATGTTTTCAATCGCTTCTTGAAATGAAATTGCCCCGCTCTGCACCCGGGGAACATACTCCAAATCCCAGTGGCGAAAAAAAAGATGGTAGTGTGTGTGGAGACCGCGTTTGCAGAGATGGTCCAAGAGCCACCGTCTCCACGCAGTGCCATCGTAAAGCACTCCCCCGAGTTGAAATATCCATCCTCGAACGCTATCGAATCCCGTCATCGCTATGCATCCTTGCCTGAGCGAATAGCCGTGCCTGACACCCGTTCCCGCACGTGCTGGATCTCTACATACAGACGCTACAGCGAAACTGTCAACATCTGTTCAGCGGGCTAGTGGCTTTCGGGGAAGAGCCACACAATCAGGGCTTTGGCAGTGATAGCAACGCATAAATTTTCGGGTCATTCAGACTGCTGGCAATCCATATCGCCTTGCTGAAATCGTGGTGCACACTATGTGCTCCGGGCACGGCTACTGCGCGTGCGCCGCTGGAGATGGCTGCGGTGAGGCCAGTTTGGCTATCCTCCAAAACGAGCATCTGGCCCGTTGAAATATCAAAGCGGTCTGCCGCGCGTCGATAGATTTCAGGGTCCGGTTTTCCATGCGTCACATCTTCCGAGGCGAGAATGAAAGAAAAGCGGTTGCCCAATTCAAAACGCCCCAAGACTTCATCGACAAACGCCCGCCCGCTGCTGGTGGCGACTGCTTTAGGAATCGTTGCGGATTCAAGTGCGTCAAGCAGCGCAAACAGTCCTGGCATGGGCTCAAGGTGTGCATCAAGGAGCGGAATAAAAATAGCGCGCGATTCTTCTTCGATCTCCTCTACTGTATCGGGTAGAGCATGCCACTCGATCATGCGCGCAATGGCCTGCGCCGGGCGGAGGCCCATCATGGCGTCGACCAAGTCGGGGGTAAACTCCTTGTTGCGGCGACGGAGAATTTCTGAGCCGACTTTCAGGTAAATGTCTTCCGTATTGAACATCAATCCATCAAGATCGAAGACGACAGCACGGATGGGCTCTGAACAGTTCATGGGCTCTTTTTATCAAATTTGGAGTCCGCTGCTGCAACGCGGATGGCAGCGAGCAGTTCAGCGAGGATGAGACTCGTCGCTCCCCAGATTCGACGATTCTTCAGCAGAAAGCAAGGCGTGTGAAAAGAAATACCATACCGCTGCTGGAGGGGGACTTTGACGTTTTCAGGATCGATCAGATGCTGCAGTGACATTTCAAAAACTTCGGCGACTTCACTCTCCTGAGGCTGCCAGAGAGGTTTGGGAAGTGTGAAGGCGACAAAGGGAGTGACGCGATAGTTGCTCACAAAGACGTAGGAAGGAGACAGTGCCCCGAGTTGTACGACGTCCGCCGGACAGATCCCCAACTCTTCTTTGGATTCACGCAGAGCAGCCTGCCAGGCGGTTTCGCCTTGTTGTAACTCGCCTCCAGGCAACGAAATCTGGCCACCATGTCGCGGGAGATTTTCTACGCGGAGGGTGAGCGGGAATTGCCACTGATCGAGCGGAGCGTCGGTGGTTGTTGCCGAGAGCGGATCTCGGTAGAGCAGAATCATCACAGCTGCTTCTCTGGCAGTGGTTGGGGCGGGCCCCCGCCAGCGTCCGTAGGCCAGTTGGGCGGCATACGCTTTGTGGGCATTTTTGTCGCGCTGCGGAACGTTCAATTCATTTTGCAACCGGACCATAAAAGCGGGAAGCATGAAAGCGCTCTTTTCAATGGACTTTTAAAAAATGCGATACAGGGTGAAGGAATCATTGCGGTACAGCATTGGCAGCGCGAGAGGCGGGGAACTGCGGGTAAGCAGGAAATCGGCCCCATACTGTTTTCCGAGGACGCGTAACTCTGCTGCGGATCGCTCCGCCAACGGGAGGACACCATCGGCGCCCCAGAGATGCATTTTTTCCAGACGATCGTTCCACTCCAGGATGCTCGCTGCGTCCTGCGGCATTTCTTTCCATGTTCCCACTTCTCCGCGTTGGGCATACCACTTGAAGGTGTGCGCATATTTCGGGGTCAGGAAAAGAGCATCCGGCGGCGAAACCTCACGCGCTGCGGCGCAAACTGCGCGCCAGTCGTCAAATTCTTTGCGATGGGGTGTGAATTTTCGATCCGCCGGTGGAATGCCCTCGGCTTGGTACAGCGCGTAAAGCGGCACCATTAGAATCAACGCGCTACCGAGAACGACCGCCAGACGGACCGGAGCGCGGCGCAAAACAGGCTCTCTACTCAAGTGGTAAGCCAGGCTCAGGCCACAGCTTGCCGGAACGATCACATCGGCCAAGCGGAACCAATAAAATTGAAGCAGGCGTGCTGCGAGTGCTGGATGATCACGGGTTGCGAGGCTGAGACAAAGTCCCAAAGCAGCAATCCACAAAGTCCCCGCCGTAAAACTGTCCAACCGACGCAGAGCCGGAATTGCTTTTTGTCGTTTGGCGAGCAAGGACCAGAGGATCACCAAGGCAAGAAACCGCATTGCCGCAGGTGTGAGATAAGGAAAATCTGCAGCGAAGAAAAATTGGCCCGGGTTGAGGTGATGCGGAAGTCGGGAGAACACCTGGATGCTTGCCGCTTGCACCGTTTCCGCGGTGGTGGTCTGTCCCCCAAGTTGGAGCCCGGGCCAGAGCCCGATCAGCGAGATCACGAATCCAAGGGCAATGGCCCAAAGTTGGCTGCGTAGTGTTGATCGATCACTTTTTCGACCCAACATAAACCAGCCGATCGTCGCTGCGACACACGCCCAGCCTCCGATGACCACGTGGAAGATGCTGGCAATTCCCAGGAGAATCCAGCCGCGATTCCATCGGTTTTGTGTAATCTCCGCGAGCGCCCAGAAAATAAAACCGTAGGCGAGTCCCTTTCCTTCAAAACCACCGGCGACCCATTCGCCAGAAAATTGGAAAAAAGTATTCAGGCCGAGCATCAGCGCTGCTGCAACGATGGCCACTCCCACTTGCCGGGTCAACGAGGATGTCAGCTTAACCCAACCGAAGGCGAGCACTCCACAGGTGAACGCACGTCCGATCCAAGCCACTGCTTCCATGGGGAGATACAGCAAGAGCCAGCCAAAACCCAGATAGAACGGGGCGTGCGCATCGGCCGAATTTAAAAAGAAATCATCTGCACACCATGTCGGATCCCAGTAGTGGCGTGCCTTGGCCAAATAGTTCGGTTCGTTGACTTCGGGCGGCATTTGCGAGGCGAACAGCAAAAAGACCAGCGTCACCAGTAGCCATTCGAGCCCACGATTTGTCGGCTCGGTGGGAGAAGAGGATTGCATTATGGGCCCATGTCGGATCGCGGGTGAGCGTGACCGCGGATAGAATCAATGTCCGGTTATTTTCCGTTTTAGCAGATTTTATTCGCCCCGGGGGTGGCTGGCCAGACGGACCCTTTCCTCCCTATGCTTAAGTTCTGTACGTGTTAAACAATACCGCCGGGAATGTCCTCGTGGATTCCAAACTTCGCGAACTTTTTGACTGCCACCTGGAAGAGGTTCTCGCACAGCTTCCGCAGAGCGTGCATGCGCTCTTGACGGAGGTCCCGTTGCACGTCGAGGATTATCCGTCGCAGCAGGTACTGCATGAACTAGGGCTGACGGCGGAATCCAATTTATGTGGCGTCTATAGTGGAGTACCGCTCGATCAGCGCACGGTGGATGATCGGCCCGGACCGCCGGATGTGGTGACCATTTATCGAGAAGGGATTATTCATCTCGCGGCAGGCGATACGGAAGGATTGCCCAGTAAAGAACTCCGCAGGCAAATTCGCATCACGCTGCTGCATGAATTGGGGCACCATCACGGTTTGAGCGAAGGTGATCTTGAGGAACTCGGTTATGATTAAGTCACTTGCCAGGAAACCATCCTACGGTGAGGCCGGGTTTTCTGCTCGAGACGTTTTTTTGCAGAGACGGGAAAGCACGGCTACTAAGAAAAAAGGCTCCATGCGATCTCCCCATCCGATTGACTTTAAAAGAACAGGACTGAGTCTTGCCTAGTTCACCCGGTACACGACTTCGCACGTTAATCCAAGATGCAACCATCCAGGTGCCGGGGGCTCCTTTTGCACTCTGCGCACCGTTGGCAGAACAGGCAGGTTATAGCGCGGTCTATCTTTCGGGCGCCGCTTTTTCTGCC